>NZ_JBEIAC010000020.1:0-88062 GCF_040240335.1 Brenneria sp. L4-2C
CAGCCAGCGCCAGCGCCTGCTGGCGAAACTCCGGGGTATATTGATTACGGGATGTCTTCTTCACAGATTTTGCTTGCGTCATGGTTCACCTTGTTAACGATTTTACTCGCTTAACAGCGTGTCCACCCTTCGTGGGTAGGATCATTTTGCCCTGACGCTCATCACGCAGTTGTTTGACCCATTTCTTCATCGTGGAAAGACCTACATCCATAGCCTTAGCGGCATCAGAGACGGTGTAGTTTTGATCGACAACCAGCTGAGCAGATTCGCGTTTGAATTCAGGACTAAAATTTCTTCTTTTCATTGGAGCACCTGTGTTGTTCTGAGGTGAGCATATCACCTCTGTTCAGGTGGCCAAATTCAGTAAACCACTACATTTCTGAAATGACGAACCATCAGGACTATCTGAGGCTCAGCTAATTCATTCTGAATCGCTGCGAGTTTGATAGACACCTCAGAGTTATTTAAAATGGCTTAAAAAAATAGGTACTCATGAACATTTAGCGTGGTTAAAGTTTAAGTAGTCCACTCAGACGACGATAAGAAAAATGGGGCTCGATGAGCCCCATTGTGCATCATTGTTCAGCTGATCACAGCTAACGGCGGGACACAGCATAGCTCTTAATCTGTTGAGAATATGTGAGATTATATCTTCATCACTTTAAGGGTACCGCCTAGATTAGTTTCAATCGTAGCCTTTTCTTGGATCGCTGTGCTGAGTGGCTAAAGTAAATCAGATGGAAAATTCATTAATCAATTCCGCGAAGAACCCATGCTGCGGTGCCTGTGGCATCCCTATGACCATAGCGCGATCCAGCCCGCTATTGAGTGTTTCGCATGCTGTTTCCGGCAATAGCACACAGGCATGGCAGGCTGCTTTGTTGACCCGTCGTGAACCCGTCCCGCCCAAATCCTCCGAACAGACAGGGTCGGCAGAGCACCAAGACGCCCGGGAAAGAGCTCTGAGAACCATCGGCTCGAAAAGCTCAGGCCGGCCAATACGAACCAGCCCGCCCAGACTACCTTCCGAATCTCCGGCTGCGGTGTAAATAAGGAAGGCCGCCATTGGTGTCTCTGGATCGCTAGATACAAAGATGCGTTCTTTCAGCGAAGCTGAGGAATAACCACATTCGAACACCATCTGGTTGACTATGATGTGAGCTAAGGTGTGAACCAGAAGGTATCGTGCAGCCCATTGCGGCGTAACATAATTACTCTGGAGCGGTGGCATCAGGTTTTTCTCGTCAGCCATGCGTGCCACAAACCCCGGGTCCAGCCGGTGTGCGAGCCACTCGGCATTCTTTGCAAGCCAATTGCTGATGGCTGCCTCATCCAACTCGACAAAAACACCTTCACCATAATTCTTGATAGCAGGCAGCCACTGAAGTTCTGGTTTCGGCGGGTGAAGGAAAAGCTGGTTCATAGCTGAGGCCGGCATGCTAGCCAGCGGCTCCCTTTCACGTATCAGGCGGTCAAATCCGCAGAAAACCCGGGTTTCCCGCAGCCGTTCGACCAGATTGAGCCGCCCGAACCAGCGCTTCATTCCATCAGGAACCTGGCTTGGTACTACCCTTAGTTCGTCATCTACTCCCAGATCTACTTTATTGCGCAGAACATTGTACTCGGCACGACGAAATTTCTGCGACTCGGACTCTTCCATGACAGGTACCGGGCCTTCGTCTGCCAGCGAGGAGCCTTGGTTGAGGGCGTTCATGGCCTGCATGATCAACGCATCATCAGGCAGGCTGGGGTAATAGGGGAGCAGGATATCATGGAGCTTTTTTAGTGCGTCCGAGATAGCTCCGAATTGGATAAGTGTCTTTACGAGGCTTAAATCCCGATCATCATGTCTCAGTATCTTCTGTATGTCAGTAACACACTGTTCGCTGCTCATATCCGGCAGGTAGATTGAAGACAGCACCTTTCCAAAATAGATGTTCGACTGGTTGATCAGCACTGCTACAGGGGGTTCCTGGCATGGCTGGGCTGCCAAGCCCAGCCAAGGGCGTTCACCACTACAGACGATCCCTGCCGACTTAAGTCCGGATTTATCGATTTTACCACTGTCCGGATCGCGTACCATGCTCATTGCTCCCGCCAGGGTTTTCCATTTATTGCATATGGAGCAGGAAACTTTAACGGACCCCAGATCCGGGCCGCCGGAATCCTTAAGTACCAGTCCGCTATCCCCTAGGCAGGTACATCCACACCAAGCTTTCCATGGGAAATCTGCAATATGCCCCTGGCTGCAGGCACTGATGAAACGCACGGGCCGCCAATTTGATTTTTTGCCATTTTCGAGAGGGGCAAGTTTCCGGGTTTCCAGGTTGAAACGGCGCATTTTTCCGCTGTAGCTGTCGACATACCAAGTAGGAAAGCGGTGAGTCTGGATTTCCAGCCCCGACAGCCCCGGATTCTGGTCGTCACGGCAGTACTCTGGCGGCTGGCGGAATTGTGGAACCTTGAGCAGCGCAGATAGTCGAGGCTCGTCAATCACATGCCTGCGCATGGCGGCATCATCCAACTTCCATTCGCCTTTCTCATCCCTCTGTTTATGCCAGAAGTCTAGCCCGCAGATTATATTAGGTATACCGTTCTTGTCGGTGTAGATGCTTCCCGGCCCGAAGGGGGCGATCAATTGCCCCAGCCGAATGTCACTGGCCATGCTTTGTGTGCTCCTCGTCTAAATAGTTGCTGCTGATTGCTGCCCGGGCAGTGCCGTCAACATTGCGCATACTGCTGAGAACCCGTATTCCTTTTCGTTTTTGCTCCCTAGTCGCGAACTCACCTGTCCATAGCATCAGATACTCTTCATCTTTCTTTTGCGGATACGCCCACCACTTTTGGGGATTGGTTTGCCACTTCTTGAGGAGTTCACTGTGTACTTTGCGCATGGCTTCGCATACTCGACCCAATTCATCTGGTTGATCCTTCATGATGGCCCGGCATCGTTCAAGCAGCAGCTCAAGTGCCTCATTCAAATAGCCGGCATAGTCACCGAAGGCCTCTCCGGGCGATGGGGCATCATGCCGCTGCCGTGCCCATAGCAGCATTACGCCTGCCAGTGCGCGTTCCACGGCTTCGACCGAAAATGGTGTAGCGGAAGTCGGTTCGACCCGCTCATAGAGGCGGCGGTGATAACTGTGAAACTGTTCAAAGTGCGAGCGGTCACGACTCTTCCCCGGGTTGAACATGCTCAGAATCAGTCCAGGACGCTCCCACCAGCGCCGTCCTACCCGGCCTGTCACCTGAATGTACTGAGCGGTTGACTTGGGCTGACCGACAACAGCCATCAACGCAAGCCGGTCGATATCCACGCCAACTTCGATGATATTGGACGCAAGACAGGCATCCAGGCTGTCCCTAGAATCCCAAGGGCGCGCCAACCGATCCATTAACTCAACCAGCTGTGCCTGACTCTGACGACTGGTCAACTCTTCCACTGTATTGAGGTAGCGTTGAGGGTCACCTTTGAGTCCATAACGCGATGAATAGTCCTTCAGACGTGCAGCGATGTCAGACTGGAACAGGGTCTGGGCCCCCCCCAGCTCACGCAAGCTGTTGTAAAAAGCCAGCAGGGTCCACCATGCATCTTTTTTGTTGTCATCGAACATCCACGCTCTGAACAAAACAGTCGAAAATGCGCGGACCTGAGTCGTCAGGAAAGACCGGTAACCACTGGCGTGAATGCCCAGGTAGAGTCGGCCCTCTTTCAGTTGTCCGTCTTTGCCCTTAGCGTAACGGCCGAAAAACGAGTCGCCCATCTCCAGCCCCGGGCTGGGGAACAGCTGCAGCTTCTCACGGGAATAAACAGCACGTACCTGCTCTGCTGCCCCCCGAATGGTGGCGGTCGAAGCGATTATCTTGGGTTTTAGCCCGTTCTTTGCGCTACAAAGCTGCTCGATCACCCCCTCATACAAGCCATAGATCGTACCCAAAGGCCCTGAAATCAGGTGAAACTCATCCTGGATCACCAGTCCTGGGGGGTACCTGACAGGAATCACCGCCCCCTCCTTACCATGACCCAAGCCAAAGAGTGCGCCGGTTTCCGGCTTCCAGGCCATCATTGCGAACTTGTCAGCTGTCCCGATAAACATGGATGGTGGATCTTTGTAGATAGCTTCGTCGATAACCTCGACAGGTAGTCTGCAGCGTTCGCCACCATATTCACATCCAGTGTCAGAGCACATCAGGTACGGCTGCTTTCCACCGACCACACCTGCCAGATTACTGTTCTTATTCTTCTTGCCTTTACTGGACGCGGCTTGAGTCAGTCGGCCGATTGTGCTCCGGCACCAAGGACACTCCGTCAGGACTAATGGATTTCCTGTCACATCTCCGGAGTCATATTTGCGGACTGCTGTGCTGGCATCAGCCCATTTATTTGGTGAACCATCACCACCAACCCAAAGTCCAAGTGTGAAGCGGGAGGTCCCTAGCGAGGGGCTGGCAGCCTCTTTTTCCCGACGCACCCTGATCTGTTCCATAGCGCAGATAAGACTGGCAGCACGCTGGAATTGCTGTGTGGTCAGCATCCGCAGGGTATAACGCATGAATACATTGGTGCCATCGCGGCGTAGTTCATCATCCAGGCGCGAAATCAAGCGCTGGTGGAACATGTAGAAAGCGGCGACAGCGAGATAGGCTTCGGTCTTGCCTCCTCCGGTGGGAAACCAGATCAGGTCGACGATTTCCCGGTCATCACAACGTTCCTCAACCAGTCCAGAGATACTCATCAGCAAGAATGCTGCCTGAAAGGCCCGCCATTTGCCGACCCCTTGTTTTTCGGAGCCATCAATCCACACCTCCCAAGGTGTGCGTGGCTGTCCTTCTGGTACGTCCTCGGCGACCACGTGGTTGTTGAAGAGAACTAGCGGGCGACGAGAGATCTGTTTGGACGCTACCTGCTGGAGCAGCATTGCCTGATTGGCCAGACGAAACGCCTCCAGTGCAGTGGTGTCGGTTTGCAGGATCTCAATGCCATGTCTGATACGTTTGAGGCTTTGGCGGCAGGCATCCAGATGCCTTGTGGCTTCATCACGCGACTGGGGCGACAGTTTCTCGCTGTCTGCCTCGCGAGCATCAATCCAAGCGGCATACTCTTGCGCAAGACTCTCAAGTGGTGCCCAGCCCTGAGCGCCCCGGGCAAAGGTTGCAAGCCCCGCCAGACCACGCATAGACAGGGTGACAGGGTTTCCCTCGCGGTCCGTGATGTCAGGAGTCATACTCGGCAGTTCCACGGCCGGCATCACATCCGCGAAAATAGCATCCGGTGCTCCCCCTTCAACAAGATCCCATCCCGCCGCACAGCCGTGTCCGATCGCCCAAGTGGCTTGGTCACGGTACAGCAGGGAGAGCATTTTCTCGTCATCATCGAGCTGTGTGAACGGCCTGACTCCTTCAGGGTAACAGCTAAAGACTGCACCGCCTTGCACCCGCACCTCGAAATACGCCTGAAAAAGGATACTTCGGATCTGATCTGCTTTGCTCTTGGCCGCTTGAGCATCCTGTTGGTTGCGCAGTACGCATGTGACAATCCACTTCCCATGCATGCGTCGTGGAAAAACCTGGATTTGTAGAGCAAGCCCCCCAGGCAAGCTCAGGCTTCTTGACTCGGTTTTCCCGGGCGTTAGGCTAGCCAACAGAAATCGCTCACACGTAGCATCAGTTGTAGCCGGCACACGCCGCCATGCCTCCGTCCGATGTTCACCATTTTCCTTGTTCGTTACTTTGATACAGGGTTCATACCTTCCGTTGACTGGGAACGCGGCCGCCTCTGGTGACTGCCAAAAGAACTTTTTCGCAGTGGGAAGCGACACAACAAACTCGCCTTCACTCTCCTCCAGGCAGAAGCTAATCCCCATGACTGAGGGTTGGTACATATCGTCACTGCCAACCTCGAAATCATCGCCATCCGCCTCCACGTCGGCTCCCTCTAAAGCTGAGTCACCGCTGGCAAACATTGCAGGCAACGTCGACACTTCCGGATCGGAGACCACTGCCAGCACTGTCTCAGTCGATGCATTCTCACCCTGCTCACCGTCGTTTATTAGCCCGGTGGATGATCCAGAGTCCGCGTGATCGTCAATAACCATCCCCTGCATGTGGTTACGTGGGTACAAAAGGCCTGTGCCATAACGTTGCATAGGCGTTTCGCTATGGTAGTGGACGATTTCCTGCAGAACGTTGCTGTCTCCGCATTGGTAGTAAAGGGGCCCGAAAGCTTCCCCGGAAAGCCGGAAGCTGCCTTGTGCATCAATAGTAACCGTACCGTTGGTTGGAACGGCTTCGATGACGCGCGCCGGCCCCACCAACTCACCGCGCAAAAATTCAATCTCGGCAGATCGTTCATTATTCATATTATTTCCCTGCACTTGTGACCCACTGAGTAAGCAGTGAAGCGCACGACGCATGATAAAAAAGATAGAGCCGCTCCTGGGCCCGGGTAATTCCCGTATAGAAACGGCTGCGATCAAACCCTCTGTCAGATGGAATTACATCTGTGATGATGATGACCTTGTTCTCAAGGCCCTTGTAGGCTCCTACAGTCGACCAGCGGATATCCCTGGCACCCGCATTGCCGGCATTTGCGAAGGAACGACCGCATGTCTCGCGAAGCACTGGCAACACTGAGTACTGCTCCGCACCGAAGGAGAGCAGCGTAATGTCAGCCTCACAAAATCCACTGGCCAGAGCCGCATCTATACATGCGATGATTTTACGGACTTGCTCGGTTGCGTCCAGGTACGGCTCCCAATTCCAGGTATGCAGACCGCCGCCCTGACGAAGGTATCCGGAATAAGTCCTCTGGTCAGCCTTGGAGAGCATCATCGCAAGCATACCGATAGACTTATAATTTCGGCAGTTTTCCGTAAGCACCCAGCATGCTGAATTCTTACGCACGGCGACCAAGGGGAGCTCCAGTGCCGTTGCTCCTGTCAGTACCTGGTTGCGGAAGTCACCTAACATCAGGAAGCGGCCGCCATCTAAATCACCATCCATAAGCAGACGAATACAGTCCAACAGGTCTGGGCGCCCGAGAATATCCTGCGCTTCGTCGATGACCAGATAGTCAAACTGAGCATCATGTACACATGATGGATCCGTGAGTCGGTCTTGGATCACCAGCGCTACTTCAGACCAAAAATCATCGTTTGGATTTTCCGGCACACGGATCCCAGTCAGGGACATCAACACGCTTAGGGCAGATCCTCCGACCAAAAGCGGGTTGTGTTCTTCCTCCAGCTGACTGGCGGCCCATTGACCGATCAGCCTGTTAAAACAGAGATAACCTACTCTTAGACCTTGAGCCGCCTTGAGCCGCGCCACGCTGATGCCTATCAGTGACTTACCGGTTCCTGCCCCCCCTTCAACGAGCACCCTCGGGTTGTAATCCGTCAAACGAAGCACCGGGTATTGCTGATCGCGCAATAGCTTCTCAAGCTCCTCCTCGCGATAGCGAATTTCGGTGATCTTTTCCGGCCGGCGCGTGCGGATGGGGAAGCAAAAACTGACGAAATCCTCAACCTGCTGCCCTGACAATTGTGCCTTCAACAGGGTGATCGTTGGATCCGCATTGATGATCCGCAGGGCCATGGTTTTAAGAGCTTCACAAAGCGCATCTCCCGTTGTACAGGCATCAAACCGGTAACGGTCCATCACCTCGTATGGACTAACCGACAAATTGGGCGGCACGGTAAAATCGGCCCGAGGGAAAACACAGCAGTGAATCACCGGAACTTGAGAAAAGATCGATAGCCGCTCCACCAGCCGGCGCCGCAGTGCATAACGTGCATCCTGTGCTTGGCGGAACGGCGATTTTGTGATGCTTTCTGGGTACCAGTGATCGCCGTCGAAGCCAATCTCTCGATGCGATTTGACTTCAATGCAGAGAATGCCAACGTCGGGAATCACAATCACAAAATCAAGTTCGGTACGCCTGTTATGGTTGCTCGGTGCCAGATCCAGCGAGTGGATAACGGTCCAGTTGTACTGGGCACTTTCGAGTTTGCGGTAAAGGTCAATCTCACCGGGCGGTGAAGTCTCATCGATAAATCCGGGAATCATGCGCACAGATGTTCACCTCCTAAGACTGCGCGATAGCTTTCAGCAATCGCCAGCTTGAGCGGTTTTTCCAACACCTCTGCCGGAGCAGCGAAGTCCGGAGAAATACTAATCACAGGTTTAAATAACACGCTGCCGGTCAGTCCACTTTCCGGCTCAAGCCGGTGAGGGTATACATCTACTAACGAGAGCATGCTACGAATAGCAGACAATTCTCTACGCAGCCCCGCAGTAAGTTGTTCATTTACAATGGCATGCTCAACCGCGCCGTGTTTTATCGCGTTAACCCGAGAGGCTTCGACCTCTCTCCACGCCCGACGCCATCCAGGAACAGTTCCGCCATCAACCACCATCAGTGGAATAAGATCCGGATCAAGTACCTTTGTCAGCAATGCTTCGAAATGCCTCTTACTCCGTGGCGCCGAAATCACAGTACCATTGCTTTCTTTCCATTTGTGGACCGCACGACACAGATCCTGGAGATCAATGCCAGCTTGCCGCATTCTCTGAAGACATATAATGGGGTGTCGTTTCCAAGTATCAGCCAGCGCCTTTTTCCAGAGGGCGGCCAGCGGCGCTTTGGAGGCATCGACACTAACCTCACCAAGGTCAGCATCAGCATCGTGAATCAGCAGGTAATCATCTGCCTCTACTTCATTAATCTGTCTGTAGCCAATGGCCTCAAGGTCGGTGCGGTGGGGACTGAACACAAGCAAGCGGGAACCCGGACGAAGAAGCACTCCGTACTCAGCTGGAAACTCCACTAGCACACATCGATGCAAGGCTTTGCCCGCGGACGTCTTCTTGTCAAGGAACACAAGATCATCAACTTGTTCAGCCGCAGGAGGCACGATCACCGTTACGGGATTACCGCTAACGGTTGTCCGGACTGAATGCAGACTGGCCAGATAGTTGTAGGTGGGCAGTACCGGGTCATCGGCAAATCCTTCCTCATCTGCCAGCCCTGCCCAGACAAAGCGGACCAGCCGACGGTATGATGGGGAAGTAATCAATGCCTCCGGCGCACTGCCGAAGCCACGGGTGCGCAAAGGCCCGAATCGGATCAACGCATCTGCCGGAGGGATCTTGCGGTACTCGGCAAGTGTGCTTACGAATCTCCCATCATCAAGATCGACCAGCCCTTCGAGCAGCTCGCTAAAAAGGTCGCGTTCTTTGGGCTGGCACCAGATCCTGACGTTGTCTTTCCCATATTCGCACTTAAGTTCGATGAATAACCGGACGAACTCTGCATTAAGTACAGAGCCCTCCTCAGCGTAACAGGTGATCAGGTCTTTTAGGAGCTCGAAGGTTTGTGCGGCATGCTCCCCCCACTGCCGGTGAATCTGTGCTGCATCGGCAAGGCCACAGCGGGAAAAAAGGCCAATATCGGGTATCAAAGGTGACGTCAGCCACTTCTGCATCTCGAAGCGAAGCAGCAGGGCCGACTCGTTCACGTAAAGATCGCTATCTGGCTGATAAAGCGCTGAATAAAGTATCCGCATATGGTGGCGGATCGCGGAAAAAAGCGGAGACTCGCCAATAAAGAGCTCTTGGACCGGCGGATTACTCTCTAGAAACTGCAAGCGCGCGGTTGTCGGGATAATCATGGTCACATCCCTCGTTGCAGCACGCGCAGCTGCATTCCGGTTTGCATTTCGCCCAACAGACAATTGCTGGCGTCCGTATCTTTGTAGTAGCGGCAGATATTATTCAGCCAGTCCTTAAACTGGAGGATCGACTCGACAGATGCATCACGATTGCAGACACCAATGATGTCGCTTGAGGGAAACAGTTTCTCCGCACAGAGCAGCGCCGATATGCCATCGGCCACCACTAACCAGGCCGCATGTACGGCGTCGTCTTGATGCACTCGCTCGTTGAGGAAGCGAAGGCGCCGTATGTATTGCCGCTCACTGTGATGCAAGGTCAGCAGATCGCCCAGCGAAGACCTGCGGTCAGCTGTTGCGAAACCCGCAGCATAAAGCTTCTGCATATAGCTGGAGTCACGCCCTGCCCCCTGCCCAACCAAGACTAGGCCGTCATAGGACTGGCGCAGATTTGCTTCCAAGATAGGGCCAATGCAGCCCGGGAGATCGCGATACTCGGAGTATTCCAGCCCCTTCCCGTCAGGAGGTAACTGCGGCAACGGGCAATCGCGCAACTGCCAGCGGATGGCGTTGCCACGCATGATGTACCTGGTGCAGACCCCGTGCGGATTAGGGATACTTTTGCCCTTCCTTTTGACAAAAGGCCGGTATGTAGCTTTCTCGAGAACAATGGCATCTAACTCGCCATTAAAGGCAACAAAACGCCAGCGAGTATCGTCAACAGAGTTACACACATCCCACGAGGGCTCTTCAGGATGGGTCCCGCATCGCACTTTCGCGGCAATACGCTCGCGGCATGTTCGCAGTAGAAAATCGAAGTACATATCTACGTGGTTTGCCGTCGTACGCTCAAGATCGCTCCGCAGGGCGCCCAGAGCGATAAGACCAGCGGCCTCCGACTCGCACGGCATCGACAACAGACCGATCCGGCGAGCATTACCGCAACCTAGGTTCCACCGATACCCCAGACTTAGAGCAGTAGCAGCCCATATAGGGACCTCGTCATAAAACGTATCCACTTCAAAATATTGCATCTAAGCAATCCCGAGGCTACAAGTATCCTAAATAAATTTAGACTCGATTAAATCACTCCGACAGATAAATGAAAATCTCATATAACGTGATTTCTCGGACATCTTGTTATATTTATTGAACGTGGTCATTTTTGCAGCAATGTGATGGGCATCTGTCCCAATCCAGCCAGCATCATACTTCTAACGGCTGCCTTTAATTTGGGAGTGCATTACATTACTAAAAACCTATTTATAAAAAGCCTGATTAATAAAGGTTGGAGATATAGTAATCCCCGTTTACTACACCATACACCATGATGCTCGCAGGGTATGCCTCTGGCACTGAGCTGACTTTTAGATCTCTTTGAATTGAACATAGTTCCACTTAGGCAGACTCTTCGATGCCTGCTCTAACTACGTTTTCCTTTCAGGTAACGATCACCACCTATAGTAGAGCGCTCAAATCAGTTTTGCAAACCCCGCAACTATTGGTGGTCATTCTGGTGTTCTTGACATGATGAAAATTCAGGTTTAGCCTATTTATTAGCCAGTTACTGGCAAAGGAGATACCAGTCAGAGGAGCCATTTACTTGTTTTCATGCATCCTTGCGAATCCCTATTTGTACATTTATTCAACAGGTTAGCGTGAAAAACCTTCCCGGTGCGTTTCTAGTTTTCCCTCCGCATCGGGAAAAAATGGTGGTCAGATTTGGGGTCAGGTTGGTTCGATAATGGAGTGACCCCCAAATGTCTCTTAACGACTCAAAAATCCGCAACTTAAAATCATCCGCTAATCCCTTCAAAGTTTCCGATTCACACGGTCTATACCTTTTGGTTAATCCAGGCGGTTCACGTCTCTGGTATCTCAAATATCGTATCAATGGCAAAGAGTCTCGCCTCAGTTTAGGCACTTATCCCGATGTATCGCTGACCGATGCCCGGCAACAGCGCGACGGCATCCGCAAACTGCTGGCTCTAAATATCAACCCGGCGCAGCAACGAGCCGCTGAAAAGGCGGCTCGTTCACCAGCAAAGAGCTTCAAGACCGTTGCGCTGAGCTGGCATAAAAGCAACAGAACCTGGTCGGAGAACCATGCTGCCCGCCTGCTTGCCAGTATGAACAATCACATCCTCCCGGCGATCGGTAATCTGCCGATAACGGAACTGAAAACCCGACACTTCACTGCCCTGCTGAAAGGTATTGAGGAAAAAGGTTTGCTGGAGGTCGCATCCCGCGCGCGGCAGCACCTGTGCAATATTATGCGTTACGCTGTTCAGCAAGGATGGGTGGAAAACAACCCGGCGTTGAATTTAGTTGGCGTAACGGCTCCGCCGGTTAGACGCCACTATCCGGCTCTGCCGCTGGAACGTCTGCCTGAGCTGCTGGAACGCATTGAAAACTATCAGCAAGGCCGGGAACTGACCCGGCTGGCGGTACTGCTCACCCTGCACCTGTTTATCCGTTCCAGCGAACTGCGCTTCGCTCGCTGGCGCGAGATAGATTTCAAAAATAGAATCTGGACCATTCCCGCTATCTGCTGACCGATTTCGACAAGCTAATGCGCAACCTGATGCTGGCGAATCACATGGCGCTGATTAACCGCGTGGAGCTCAACGACATTCGTCAGCGCGGCGGCAACCTGCTCCGCAGTATTTTTGTGCTGGCCCAGAAATACCGGCGTATTCCCGTTACCCGGCAGGATATCCGCGACGGCAATGCCCGCGCACAGGCGGCGGAAGAATTAGCCGGTCCCGTGCCGGACGATATCTTTGACGGCTCCCGACGCTCGGCCTATGCGCCACCACTCCGGTCTGCCTCAGAGGATAAACCTGAACCTATGGCTGATATTCCTGTCTCTGCGCCAGATGAACCTTCCACTGATGGGCCAGACCTTGACGTATCGACGGTTACTGCGACAGAGCCCGGAGACGACGATGACTGATCCAGCCTCCAGATACCAGGCGCTGACCCGCGAGGACTGGCTTGCTTACGAAAGCTGTCTAAAAGGCCTTTTAAGGGTAAGGGAGCCGCAACTATCAGCGCAATCTGCAGCAGACGCGGCGGCGACCCTGCACCAGCTACAGACGCGGATCATTCACCGTGCCTGGCGCTGGCCGTTACGAAACTTACCCTTGCTGTTATGCCGTGGGCCAGCCCGCTCTGGTGCAAATTTTCTGCGCTGGCGCAATCAGCAGAACAATCGCTCCGGCACACCGGCATGGCGCGCGCTGCTACAAGACGCCTCACAACCGCTGCAAATCAGGGACGCGCTGCTGGCGATCGAACAGGATCGGATCCTCTTCAACATGCAGATGTCGATAACCACCTTCCTGCTGCGCCAGATCCGCGAATGCTCCCTCAAAATGGCTGACGCCCGTTCAGCCGCGCTATCGGCGTCAGACTCCCCTGCAACACATCAACACGAGGATAATCACTATGGCCCAACGTGGATTGAATAAAGTCTGCCTGATCGGTTTTCTGGGACAGGATCCGGAGGTGCGTTATACGGCGGATAAACAGCCGGTCGCCGTTTTTTCGGTCGCCACCGGGGATGTCTGGAAAGACAAGGAAACCGGGGAAACCAAAGAACGCACCCAATGGCACCGGATTGTGGTGTACAACAAACTGGCGGAAATCGCGGCAAAACACCTGAAAAAAGGAACGCAGGTGTATCTGGAAGGACGGTTACAAGTCAGAAAATGGCAAGACAACCTGGGCGCGGAGCGGCTGTCCACCGAGGTGGTTATCGATATTAACGGCACGTTGCAGATGCTGGGCAGTAAACCTGATACAGACAAAGAGCCGGGACCCTCTCCTGAAACGGAAAATAACGAGTAACTCGCTCTGGTGACGCCCTGACGGGCGTCATTCTTTTTTTACCGTATTTATAAATGCATTCCAACGAATTTTCAGAAGCAGAATATGACAAATAATCAGACTGCTATGGAAACAGGTTCCGACTCCCTCAGCGTGAATGCTGCTGATTGTCTCAAATAATTTGAAAATTGTTCGAACATGTCGCCATCAGAATTTATCTTTATGGATAGTTTCACTTCTGGCAGCTCAGGAAACCCCTCCACGGGTGTCAGAATGACGTGATCCCGGCCAATGGCGCTACGTGGCAAAATTCCAATTCCCAGCCCCGTTGAAATTGCTCTCCTGATATTTTCATAGGATGCGCTTTCGTAGGCGTGGAAAATGGGTTTGCCAATATTTCCCAGCGTCTGTAATGCAACGTGACGATACGCGCAACCATCGGGGAAAGACACAAGCGCAATTTCCTCAACGTCATGAAACGCTAATGGGGCATGGCTGACCCAGTGCAGTGGCTCCCGCCACAATACCTCGTGAGGCCCTATTCCGTCGTTCTCTATTGTGTGCTTGTAGATGGCGACGTCCAAATCCTGGTTTGCCAATAGCTTCAGCAAACGCGCCGACAGCGCTGAAACTACTTCAATGCGTAAATTCCGGTTCAACGACAGGCAATGAGATATTGCGCCATGCAACTCCGCAATCCGGAAATCATCCGGGACGCCAAGCCGAATACGGCCTGAAAGCCTGGGACGCTTCATCGTACTGATGGTGTCGTCCAAATGCATCAGGATCTCACGGGCGGCGGGCAACAATCTGATGCCTCGCGCGATAAATGCGTCGTGATCTGTGAGATAAATGACGACGAAATTTTTTTCAGTATATGAGAAACAATTTCACTTTTTCACCTCAACCCTTTACCGTATTACTGCTCTGGCAAAATCCAGAGCCGGGGATTTGCAGCCCCGAACTGTGACCCATCAGTGAATTATTCAACTGATGCGCCTGTGCTCGCCTCAATGGCGGTTCAGGCAGGGGCGGAGAAATCCGCGCCGGGTGGTCACATGCCGGTACTGCAAACCCTGTCTGAATCGCCACCAGGAAGGGGAGCAGTGAATATGACTATACAGCACAACGACTGGCATCCGGCCGACATCATCGCCGCTTTACGCAAGAAAGGAACCACGCTTGCCGCCGTTTCGCGGGCGGCAGGATTGAGTTCTTCCACTTTGGCAAACGCGCTTTTGCGGCCCTGGCCTAAAGGCGAATTATTGATCGCCAATGCGCTTGGCATTCCCCCATCGGAGATCTGGCCCAGTCGATATTACGATACTAACGGATGTCCTATATCCAGAGTAATCAGAGATCGAGGCCACAAGCCTGCCGCGTAGTGATTTTTTAATCGTACTGCCGCCGTGACTGAATTTGAGTTGATTGTTAGCGGGGCTGGTTCGGTTTCATGAACCGGTCCTGACGCTCGTCATCGTCAGTTCGGTATCCGCGCCTTGAGGTTTGATCTTACCCAGCAATAATCCCCTCTCATTAATTCCCTTGTGATCGATTTCACTGTTCCATCAAGCAATTTAAAGAAAGTCAAAAAGCTGACGATATCATTACGATAAACTTACATGCACAGCTACTCTAGGGGTAAGCAAAGGGAAAATGGATTATCCGCTCAGCTTCAGATGGACCGCACGTCATGAAGAGTTCTGCGTTACAGAGAATATCTTTCTGGAACACACACTGAAAATAAAAGGCGTGTACAAACAGTGGAAGCCTTGGTGGTTCAAAAAAGGGAAAACCTTCATCGTTACATGTGATATTTTCGCCGAAAATTTTGCCACGATGCCGCGTAGAGGCTTTTGCTCAGTGGGGGCATATTCCTATGCAGACTGCCGGTTACCCAATGAAATGCGCATAGGGAGATACTGTAGTATTGCCCAGGGCGTTACGTTTATGGGAACTCAGCACCCCACCGACAGATTCACGACCAACCCAATAACATACCATGATGATTTTGCCAGACTATCCGGTATGCGACACCGGGATTGCTTCAACGAAAATTTGCCGCTTCCCAGCATCGGTCACGATGTTTGGATTGGTGGCAACGTCGTGCTAAAGGGCGGCATAACGATTGGTAATGGAGCCGTTATTGGCGCTAACGCGGTTGTCACCAAAGACGTCCCTCCTTACGCGATTGTCGCCGGTGTACCTGCAAAGATCATTCGGTTCAGATTTGAAAAAGACGTTATTCACAAACTGCAAGAACTGGCATGGTGGGACTACAAACCAGCGGATATTCCTGCCGATGAAACCAAGAATATCCATGCGTTTATCGATAAGCTGGAGGAAAGAGTTAATCACGGCGATATCATTAAACATTCGTACAAAAAGATAAATTTATCAAAAGTTTTTAAAGAGCTTGGTTAACATGTTATAGGCTCTCACCAGAGAGCCATCTTATTAAATGTCGTACACCATAATCGTAAGCATATCCACACGCAGTGCTTCATCCGTATTGTTATCTACAACATTAAAACTAATTGTTTTGGTATTAACCTGTTCAGCATTAATTACCATCGCATGGTTATCAGTAGCCAACGTTCGGGTGCCATAGGTATTGTTATAGGTATATACATCACTGGTCGATGAAGCCATGATAGGTACGTTTTTTGACGATAATGCATTGCTGAGTGTCATAAGGTACGCAAATGTAACGTTTGCAACGGTACTGACGTGTCCATCGAAAGAGCAACCAACTTCTCTATAAATGAAACCGCCCAGACGGAATGTTTTTGTTGACCCTGTGGTAACACCGTGTGAGGGATAATTAATACGAATAGTCGTATCTTTTGTGTCGCTTGCCGGCGCGCTTACTGACGTAACGACAAATTTTCCCACCGGTTGATATCGTGACGATGTGGCAGACTGATCGAGCAGCAACAATTTCGTTTCGCCTGTCTCAATAAAACGGCCTCGAGAATTAAAAGAGAATGTGGCTTCCAACGTAGACGCATCGATCGCCTTAAATGATACCTCATCTAATCGATGAACTGACGTCTGTAACAACGCAACCAGTTTTAATCCCAGTCCCGCTCCAACATCAATATCTTTTGTGCCATCAAATGCTACACCGTTAATTTTGCGTGCTGCCGCCAGCTTGGTAGCGGCAGCGGCAGTCCCCGCCACAGGCAACGCGCCGACGTTTGCCGGGGTAAGAGAAATATTCGCCGTCCCGTCGAATGCCACACCATTGATGGTACGTGCTGTTGCAAGTTTGGTAGCAGCGGCAGCAGTTCCCGCAGCAGGCAAGGCTCCAACATCGGCGGCAGTGGGTTTATAACCCGTGTGATAAACCTGGTTACCTTTATAGTACAAACCCACACCATTTAGCTTCATAAGATCCACGGTGGCGGTCGGAGACTCTAATGAACCGGTAAATGCCTGCCACAGAAAATAATCGCCATCGCCATTCGGTAAGTCATCCCCCACTTTGAAGTAGAGCGAACTATGTGCTGGTGAAGCAGTACTGCGGTCGGTGAAACCTATTTGCCCGTAGTCATTTACCCCCTTCCATGAAATACGCGCTGATGCAGACATATCTCCGCCAGTGGTTGCCAATGCGCCGATATTTGCCGGGGTTAAACTAATATCGCTGGTGCCGTCAAACGCTACACCGTTAATCTTGCGCGCGGAGGCCAATTTGGTCGCCGCCGCCGCCGTTCCCGCCGCAGGCAACGCCCCCACATTAGCCGGTGTCAACGCGATATCCGCCGTACCATCGAACGCTACTCCGGCTATTTTCCGTGCCATTGATAATTTGGTGGCTGCCGCCGCCGTCCCTCCAGCCGGCAATGCGCCGATATCCGCTGCTGAGGGTTTATTATTGGGGCTGTAGACGCGCTGACCTTTTTCCTGAAGTACCGAGGCATTTGCGGTATGACCGAATTCGATATCCCCTGTAGCTAGGTTAATTCGGAGTGGCCGCAAGCTATTGAATGCTCCGCTGGCCGCATCCTTATTAGTCAGCAGGATATAAAAACCGCTTCCGTCATTACGAAAAATAGCACCGTATCCGCCATAAATAAGGCGTAATGCATCGGCTACCGTCGAAATCAGGTTACCGGTCAATGTGCCGCCCGCGATAGGTAACGCACCCACGTTAGCTGGATTGATTGCGATATCCGCCGTGCCATCAAACGTCACGCCGGCGATTTTTCTCGCGGCGGCTAATTTAGTGGCCGCTGCCGCCGTGGCGGTTTTCCCTAAATAGCGCCCATCGCCAATAGTGATATCGGGAATATCGCTGGCCCCTGAGCCTACCGTGCGTGTAGCAGCGGATTTTAACCCGACATTCGCCATAAATTTGGCTTTGTCGGGAATATCCGCGCCGTTTTGCGCTTTATCCAGCTTTTCCGCCAGCTTATTCAGGATAGTGGTCGAAAAATTAGGGTCGTTCCCTAACGCAGCGGACAGCTCTTTTAGCGTATCCAGCGCCCCCGGGGAGCCATTAACCAATGCGGCTATCGCGGCCATCACATAGGCCGTGGTGGCGATCTGCGCATTATTGACTCCCGCTACCGCCGTCGGCGCCGTCGGCGTTCCCGCCAATGCCGGGCTGACTTTCGGCGCATACTGCGTATGCGGATCGGTGGCTTTGATATGCGCTTGCAGATCTTCCCCGGTGCTCTCCAGCTCCTTTTTCAGATAGGCGGTACGGTCAGCCAGTTGTTCCGCCTGTCGGTTGGATACGCCGCCGGGGCCGCCGACTACCGGGTCTGAGGTCTCCAGTTGGTAGATACCGTCAATCCATTCCTGTTTTTCCGGCAAGTTCGCCATACTTATGCACTCCCGTGGTTATAGTTACCGTCATACGATGCGGTTTCGTTGTAGCGAATAGGAACGCCCCAATATTCCAGACTGGCCAACTGGCAGCGTGCGGGGGCGATCATCTCAAGGGTATTGCGCAGCATCTGCGCCTGATCGTTAGTGATGGGCTGTTGAAGCAATACCCGGTAGACCGGCCATTGGGTTTTATCGCCATAGACCATATGGCCGTTGTAACTGCGGACGCCGTCGTAGTTGAGCCGTCCGATATGCTCGATCAGTTCGACTTCGCCGAACCCCAGGCTACGGATCACCTCGCGTACCGCCCACGGCGTACCTTTATAACGGTGCATCTCAATGGCCGATTTAATCATGGCCCGGCGCGCATCTTCGGATTCCGCCAGTTGCCAGCCGTCTTCGGTCAGCGAGAACTGTTCGGCCAGCGAATCCAGCGCGCTGCTGTCGACGATATCGACCAGATAGACCATCAGCGCTTCCAGCTTCAGCGCGTCAAAGCGGTCGATGAGCGACGCCAGCGACCGGAAGCTGACGTCGGCGGCCAGCGGAGGAGGAAGCAGCACGTCACTCATCGGCGACTCCGGCAATGGTGATGGCGACACCGGTACAAACGGCGAGTTGCCAGTCATCCAGCACCGTTAATCCGGGGGATAACAGCTCGACGCTATAGATGCCATCGATCGATAACGCGGCGATAATCTGGCTGGGGACGATATCTTGCCCCAGCGTTGCGCGGCGGTTTTCCGCCCAGTCGGAGGCTACCCGTTCCGCTTCCTGTTTGACAGGCAATGTCTGAACATTGCGTTTAAGCGTCAGCCGGGCATGGAGCCTATACTCCACCGCAACGGGGGCTTTGGCGGCGACCGTATCGGTCAGCGGTCGCACTTTCTCATCCGAACAGACGCTTTCCACCTGCGCCAGCAGCGCGGTATCGGGCAACCCGCCAGACAGCAGCGGATAGAGATGGACGACGCCCGGCTCAGCCCTGACCACCGCCACATCGACAATATCCGGGTGCGCGCTCAGCGCATGATAGCGATACGCCAACCTTGAACCCGCGGTGCTGAAGGACTCCGGCGCCAGTTGAATGCGTTCCCGTAGCCGATCGTCGCTTTCTTCTTCCGCGCCGTCGGAACTGGCGACGGTGTTGATCACCGTGAAATCGACATCGGCAATATCATCCAGCAGGGTGCTGACCTGCGCCGGCTGCCAGTTATTCCCGGCGGTGCCGGTTTGCGTACAGGTGGCGCTAATGGTCGCACTCAGCGCTCCCGCGTTCATCAGCACGTCGCCATCGGTAGCAAACACAATGCTGTCTGAAGCGCTGACGCGCGTTCCGGCCGGAATCAGCGTATCCGTCAGTAGTGCGGCTTCAATGCTGAAAAGCAGCGTGGTTTGCGCCGCCTGAGCCGCCAGCCGGTAAGTGCCGACCAGTTCACCGAGGTAATCGAGCATCGGCGCGCGGGCATAGCGCACCAGATTCTGTTTCGCCGCTTCCTGAATGCCGCTGCGCAGCAGCATTTCCCGGTAGGCGATCAGGTCGATCAGTAAGCGCTCCGCCTGCGCCGGATAGAGCGTTTTTCCGCTATCGGCTTCATATTTGGCGATCATCTCGGCGGTGATCGCCTCGGCGTCACGCGCAATAAAGATCGGTTCTTCAGTTACCGCCATAACACCTCCGTGGCCTGCAATACGCCGCTGGTGGTTTCCCAGCTCACGCGCAGCGTCATCTGCTCGCCGCTGATTAGCGGTTTGACCGCCAGTAATCTGCAACGCGGCTCCCAGAGTTTGATGGCCTCAACCGCTTCACGCACCACATGCGGAACGGCCCGGTCGATGGGATAGTCGATGTAGCGATGCAAATTGCTGCCGAATTCGGGACGATGGGGATCGCTGCCGCGCGGCGTGCGCAGAATGATGTGGATGGCCTGCGTGATATCGGCGACACCCTCGACGAGTTCGCCGGGGCGTTGCAGGGCCGGTTGCCAGAAAACAGAGTGAGTATTCATGGGGGCAGTATCGCCCCCGGAAGGATTGGCCGATATTAAAGGGAGTTAAAAAGGAGAAGCCAGGAATTAGCGCCCGTTTTCCGCCACCTTCGTCCATAGGTAATTGCAGAAAGCGCTACAGGCAACCAGCATAAATTTGGCGTCGGCAAAAGAAGGATGCGCCGATTCGTCCATTAATGCATGCCGGATACCGCCGCTATCGCTGGTATAGCCGTACAGGCTTGAAAATGCGTTTTTCAGGCTGGGATGCAGGCTAATAGAGGTTTCAATTTGTTTTAGGCTTTTACCCAGCGTACCTTTCGAGTCGCCAGAAATGGTATTACATACTGACTCAACGGCGGAGATGGACTCTTTGATGGAGTTACGGTAGTCGGGCTGTTTACGGTCGGAGAGAAGTTCTAAGGCTCGCTGAAGATGTGCTTTTGCCGATTGAGGACTATTGCTGATAGCATCTTCAATGGCTTCAATCTCCTGATTATCCGTAATTTCCACTATTTCATTTTCTATAATTCGATAGGCTGAGTTTTCCGTCTCAAAAACAAAATTTAATGCTTGAATTAGATTTTTTTTATCATGATCAGGAACAGGAAACCGTTTTAATATGGCTTCCACAAAGTCATAGACATCATACCATTGTCCTTTCAGGATATACTTTTTGAAAATTTCATGAGCACCATCCTGATAAGAATATGATGAATAAAAATCAGGATAGGAGTCTATTTCCTTCTTAAAGAAAAAAGCCCATATCTGTTCCGACAATGTTTCAATAAGATCTGGTTGTGTTTTCCATTTATCCCAAACATAGATCTGTAATACATTCCAAAGACCAATACGCAACTCATTATCCATTGATTCACGCTGAATCGCTTTCTGCATCGGGCGGATTCCCATCCGCTGAGAAAAAGACGGCATATGCTCACCTGAAAAGTAGATAATATTCAGTGAGTATGATGATTCGAGTTGCCGCCCTTGTCCATGATCTTACCACCGGCATCGATATCGCCCTCAACGCTGACATTCCCTTGAATAATCGCCGCCGCGCCGCTGCCGCCAGATCCCGCCATACCGCCCTGATAGGTGAATTTGCCTTTAACCAGCAGATTGCCCGTCACTTCCGTTTCCGGCGCGTCAATGGTGGCTTTTTGCGTTTTGACCGTCACGTCCGCGCCGCAGCTAATCACGATATGCTCGATACCGCCGTTAATCGTCAGCGTGTGGGTTTGGCGGTCGTAGTAAAACGCCGCGCTGTCCGCATAGGTAACGCCGCGCGCGTCCGGGTTATTGATGGGCGGCGTATCGACGCTGGAATAGACCGCGCCCAGGATCACGCCGTCTTCGCCGTTGGCGTCCAGCAGCACGACAACCTGCTCACCGACGTCGGGCAGCCAGTAGTCCTTATTGTTCTGGGTATTGTGTTGCAGCACGTCCAGCCAGTTGGTGCGAAGGTTATCGCATTCAGGCAGGCGAACGCGGGCGCGGACGTTCTTTGGGTCAACGGCGCTGATAGTGCCTACCTGGCGGGATACGCTCATTTTTTCTTTTCCCTGGTGACGGTTTCAGTGGTGCCGTCCGGTTTATACACCGTTAATTTCTGCTTTTTACTGCGCGTCGATTTGCCGGTGGTGACCGGGCCGCGTGCAATCTCGATCTCAGTGATATAACCGCCGCTGCGGTCAAACGAATGCCGGGCGGAGGTGATCAGCCAGTGACCCGACAGTTGACCGAATTTCACCAACTCGATTTTGTTGCCGGCGATGAGCTGCGGCGTACCCATCAGGCTTATTGAGCCGGTCTGCTGGTACTCGTTATGCCCATCCAGTGCCGCATCGGCTTTAAGCTGCGCGCTGTCTTTGTCCGCTGCGCGGCTGTTAAGCTTCAGCGTATCCGCACTGGTGGCTTTGCCGCCGCTTTTCGTCGTGGTCGTCGTACTGCCGTCCGCCTCATACACCACCAGTTTCTTATCGCTGGCTTTCTGATGCTTGACCTTTGCCGACTTGTACACGCGGTTGATGGTATCGCGCAGCGAATAGCGGGCCACGTCCTGCGGCGTCAGTTGCCTGACGGGATCGAGCTGGCGCAGCGTGGTCAGATGCGAGAACACCAGTTGATCGCTGACGACCTTGACCGCATAGCCGTACTCGCTCGCCAGCCGCTTAAGAAAGCCGACGTCGGTTTCGGCATATTGGGTTACGCGATCAATCTTTACCGGCTCGATGCCGCCGATCAGTTTCAGGTCGTGCTTTTTGGCTATCCGGCTGGCGATAGCGGCCAACGTGGTGTTTTCAAAGCCCCGGCTGGATTTTGTACGCAGCGCCGAGTTCACCGACGCGGCCACGCCGCGAATCGATACCGTTGACGGCGGCCCACCGACTTCGATTTCATCGATAGAGAAAGTACCGCAGGACAGCAGTTTTTCTCCGCTGTAGCCCAGCTTCAGCGTCAACGTATCGCCTTTGCCCGGATACCATTTATCCAGCCAGCGACCGTCGCTATCCTCCAGTTCGACGTCGATGGTGTCCGATTCCGACTTGATATTGTCGCTATAGCTGACGCGGGTGACATAGGGCGCGATATCGCTGGTGATATCCTGTTGCAGATACCACAGAGAAAAGATCGGCTGAAGTACCCCGGAAATACCCGGAGAAAGATTAGCCTGCTGAATTAACGTAACCACGGCGCGATCTCCTCGGCAGTCACCGCCTCATCCGCTGCAATCAGCGGGATCAGCAGCACGATACCGGAAGGTAACACCGGCGTGATGGCGACATGCGGATTGGAGGCGATAATCCGGTCATACCCTAATGGGTCGCCGTAATAATGGTTGGCCAGCAGATCCCAGCGCTCGCCCATTTTAGTTACATGCTCAATGTACATCACACCCTCCGCGTGGCAATCGCCGCCGTTATCTGGCTCAGCGTCGGTGAAACGTTGGTAAGTAAGGTGCCAGCAGCATTAAACTGGCCGGAAACGCTGTTCAATGCGCTGGCGATATTGCGGCTGTCGACGTTCGCCAGGGAATCACGCGCCGCGTTAACAAAGTCGGTTGCCTGACTGGTTGCTCTGGCGACGCGAATGGCATCAGGGAAGGTTTCGGTGATGGCGCTCAGCGCGGGAACCGACGCGGCTAATGGCGTGGCAACGCCGCTGATTTGCGTTAACAGACCGGGAACGCGGGTCAGCGCAATCGCCGGGTTGGACGCCATCTTTTGCACCATGCGCACCGTACTGGAAGCGGTTTGCAGTGCCGACTGGGCTTTTTTGGCGTTACTCACGGCATCGCGCACCGACTGCGCCAGTCCGCTGGGTTTGGTCACTGCGCCGGTGACAACGCCGCTACCCGGAACGGTGCTTTTAATCGCGGAGGGAACCTGCGGGCTTTTCGGATCGCCAGTATATTCGCGCAATGTGACTTCCGCCGTCATAGCCATCACATTGCCGGACGCATCCGTCTGCTGGCTGCTGGCCGTCACCGCTGTAACCACGAACCAGCCGCGATAGTCGCCGTTGCCGAATACCAGCGCCAGCGCCTGATGCGCCTGCATGGCGCGACGCAGTCGGGCCAGTTCGCTATCCGGCGTACAGTACATGCTGTGGAATACCAGGCTAATGCGAAACTCATCCAGTTGCTCACCGATAAACTGTAAGCCCGGTTTACCTTCAATACGGCTATGTTCAGCATAATCGACGCCAAAGGTGGACTCGAAGCCGTCCCAATAGGTGATTAACTCAAACTCAATATCTCCGAGAACGGCAAACATCAGGCATACCCCCGGCGTTGTTGTTGCGTCATGATGCGCTCCAGCATTTTTTCCAATTCGTGCAGACTGAGATTCAATGCGTTGGCGATTTCCGGCGTTGAAGCGGATCTTTTACCATCCATATAAATGTTGGGCGAAAACGTCACCCGAATACCGCCGCTGGCGTTGCCCGCCTGATGGCCAGCACGACGGCCGACAACCGTATTTTCCGTTCCAGTGGGCAACTCCGGGACTTCCGGTAAGGCTTTCGCTGTCGTTCTGGCGCGTAACGAAGGTAATGGCGGTAGTGCTGGCAAGCTGATTTTAGGCACTGTGGGAATCAGCGCCCGCGCCAATTGCAGTCCCGCCTGTGCCGCCTGCGGCGTGGTACGGCTAATGCCAATAGCGGCTCCCTGCACGATATTGGCGCCGAATCCCATAAACACGCGGCTGGGCGAATGGATACCGAGCTTGTCGGCAAACCAGCCGGAGATATTGTTCCCCAATTCGGACACGCTGGCTTTGGCGGCTTGCCATCTATTACGGATGCCGTTAACCAGCCCGCTGATAATATTGCCGCCGAACTCGGTGAATTTATTCGGCATATCAATGCCGAAATATTTCATCACTCCGGCAAAGACTTTATAAAACAGTCCCAGCGGCGACCAGTTAATGATTAAGCGAGACACGCCACCGATACCGCCGCTAAAGGCGGTGCGGATATCGTTCCAGCGCGCCCGGAACCAGTTGCTGATCGGCCCCCAGTAGCGGTAAATCAGGTATGCGCCTACGGCGATGCCGGTGATTAGCAGGCCGATGGGATTCAGCATTAACGCCCGTCCCAGTATCAGCACAGCGCGACCGACGAGGGTAATGCCGCGCAATAATGTGCCGCCCAGTAAGCGCCCCAGTAGCGCTGCTCCCCGGCCCAACCATGCCAGACCGTTGCCCGCCAGGCGTAGCCCCCCCATCAGACCACTGCCGAGTTGACGGCCCAGCGATAATGCGCCGTTGCTCAGCCGGGTAAATATCCCCAGCCATTGCCGTACGCGGCCTCCGGCTCCAAACGACTCACGGAGCAATAGCCATTTTGAGCGCAGAAGCACCGCTCCTTTCCACAAATCAACCACCGGGGATAGCAGCAGGTTCAACGCCAGTTTGGTGCCGATGGATGCCGCTTTAAACGCCAGTAACCCGGCAGCGGCCGTCACCACGCCTTTGACGATTTCCGGGTTGGCGGCAATCCATTTAGCCGCCTGATCGAGCAAAGGGATAATGGCTTCACCCAGCGAGATCAGCGCCGGACGCAACGATTGCCCGATACCGATAGCCGCGTCATTAACGGTAATCTGCGTTTGTCGCCAGCGAGCTTCCAGCGTGTCGTTTTGTTTAGCGAAGTCGGTATCTAATGTACTTTGCGCAGCAGGACTATTCATCGCCTGCTTATTGGACTGATATTTATCCCAGCCCTGGCGCATCGACAGCAGGTGGTTAACGGTTTGAATATCGGTAAAAACCTCAGACAGACCAAATGACTCCATCAATTTCTGCTGAGCGTCCGCATCGCCTTGCGCGCCCGCCGCCTGGAATTGCTTTAGGAACGCATCGCCTTTCCCTTTGATAAAGTTATCTGCAATCATCAGAGAGGCTTCATACTGCGAGAAACCGCTGGCGACATAGCTTTGCATCGACTTCGTGTAGTCCACGCCTGCTTTTTCGTATTTCTGGATGGTATCGCCTCTGCCCATTGCCGCCAGCCAGTTGCTCATATTAGTTACGGCTTCCTCGGCGGAGCCACTGCCTTTCGCCACTTCCAGACTGGCGACAATCTGAGTGACCGCTTCTTTGCCGGTGATCCCTCGCGCCGCAAAGGCCTTCGCCAGCCCCGGCAAGGCTTTCGACATATCCTTCAGTTCAAACGAACCCAGCTTTGCCCCCGTCGCCGCCATACCGAAGGCTTGTTCCAGCTCTTTGGCATCGGTGATTTTCAACGCATCGCTGAAGGCAAAGGTCATTTTAGCCAGATCGGTCATATCGGCTTTGGTGGCGGTGGCGGTTTTTCCCAACAATCCGGCAAATGGCGCAGCCTGTTCCGGGGCCATCCCATCAGCGACCAACTGCCCGACGCCCCCAAGCAGCGCTTCCTGTATCTGATTAACTCTCCGCGCGGCCTGACGGATAGCTATACCAATTCTTTGCTCCTGAGCGTTATCCAGATCGCCCGTTACCGCAATATCCCGCAACCCGGATTCAAAGCCGGCAAACTGGGTGACGGAACGAATCACCGGCGCGGCCACCGTTCTGGCCACAGCGTAGGTTTCCGCGCCTTTGGCGTAGAGCGACATGCGGTTGGCCCGCGCCGCGTCACTGATGGCAGCAGCTGAAGCGAGGCGATTTTGCTGACGCTGAAGTTGTTCCATCGTGCGGCCAACACGCTGTAAATCACTATTCATGCGCTGGCTGGCGCGGGAACCAATCTGGCCGTAGCGCTCCATTGCCCGCGTCAGGCCATTTTGCCGTTCCTGTAAACGGCGGGTGGTTTCGCCAATCGACTCCAGCGTACGGCGGGTTCCCGTCACCGCGCTGCGAAACGCCCCGGAGATGGCACCGCCGATGATCACGCCTATGGAAAATTCAGTGGCCACGATGTATTCTTCCTTTAACTATGTGGAACGGGGATAAAGATATGGAAAACGGGCTGGCAGTATGCAAAGCATTGCTAATAACAGCAGTCGGCAGCGCTTATCTTTATCTGCTGGTGCAACTGGTTATCTATACCGTTAACGCCAGCAGCGAACCACTGACGTGGGTGTTGATGATCGGCGGCGGTGCAACGGTGCTATCAATCGCGTTAGTGCTGGCTATATTTATCCTGCAACCCGCCATCTATCTGTTAGCCGCCGTTTTTGCCGGTATTGGCGCACTGCTCAATCGCTATCGCCGTTCTCACGCTTAATCTGTGTGCTGGCCGTCTCCAGCCAGCACTCAAACTCCTCCAGATCCAGCTCGTTCAACTCACTCGGTTGAAACCGAAACCACCTCGCCAGCAGCCCCTGCGCCTGAATCAAGGTTTTCGGATGATGCAGCCACCCCGGTAAGTTGCTGAAATCGTTTTTGCAACGCCAGATAGTCGGCCAGGTCCATGTTATCCAGATCTTCCGGCGGCAGAACGCTGGCGCGGGCGATCAACAGATCGTCCCAGTCGGCGGGGTTATCACTGATTTTACGCACCGCTTTCAGGTCCTTGACCTGCAAACGGCGCAGATTGAGGGAGTCAATGCGAATACCGGCAGCGGTGGTAAACGGAATGGATAGCGGAAAGGATTGTTCTGACATCATGTGCTCCTGAATGTGGGAAAGTAAGATTTCAGGCACAGTATGAAAAGCGGGAACGAATACGACTATTAAAGGGATTTAAAGAAAGGGAGAGATCGCCGTCTCTCCCTAATGAACCAGCAGACACGCCGGTTTATCCGCCGATATTGCTGCGGTAATCGGTCAACTGGTCGACTCCGCCGACGCGGAAAATATTGGCCAGATAGTCCAGCTCCAGCAGCTCTTCGCCATCCAGCACCTGTTTCAGATAGGAACAGGTGAAGCCGCTGGAGAACTCGGCGTTTTCATGCTGTTTGAAGGTGCCTAGCGGGTTCTTCTTAAACATAATGGTCAGGTAGGTAACCAGCGGGATCTCGTCAATACGCCCCTGAGAACTGTAGCGCTCGACGCTGGAGCGGCACTGCAACGCCAGCGTCTTATAGGGGTTGGCTGCGCCGAGCATGGCATCCCTATAGAACGAGTTCCACTTGATCTCGCCTTCCAGCTTGTCGAACCCGGCGGGCAGTTCGACCTTACCCACCATGCCCAGCGCTTTATGCTCTTGCATAATCATACTGACGTCCGGCAACTTCACTTCCTCCGCCCGCCCCAGCAGGTTCACTCCGTCAATATAGATATTGGCATTGGTGATACGGTTCACTTCAATTTTCCCGGCCATCAGCTATTGCCCTCCAATGTAACCAGATATTCGGAGGTGATCTCCGTCTCAAACGTCAGCCGCTCTAACGGCGGTGGCGGCGTGTATTTGTAGCTCAGCAGCAGGTGGCCCGCCGCCAGTTCGGTCTCTTCGTTGCGCGCCGGGTCGTACCAGCATTTGAAGCCCAGCAACGCGCCGTCGCCGATCAGTTTGCGGCCATAGGCATTGACCGATTCAGTCAGCGCGTCAATCAGCGCCTGGCTGATCGGCATATCGATATATTGCTGGCTGAAGTAGCGGATGGATTCGTTAATTACATCGCCGGTGCGGCGCACATTCTCGAAATTCCGCATATGGGTGACGGTCGGCCATGCGGCGCAGCGGTTGCCCCACAGACGCAACCCGGAGCCATAAGAGTTGAACACCGTGGTAATACCTTGCTCGTTCAGCAGGTTCACTTCGCTATTCGGGTCGTCGATCATCGCCGATAGCTGACGCTCCACGCCGGTGATACCCAGCAGTTCCTGATTGGATGACGACCACCAGAAGCCTTTCTCCAGATCGACCTTTGCCCGCAATCCTGCGGCTCGTTGACTGAGCGGCTCCAGCCGTTCGGCGTTGGTTTGCGCGTCGTACACTTTGACGTGCGGATAACACAGTCGCACGCGGTCCGAACTGGTGTTGAAATTGATAACGCCTTGTGGCCCACGCCCCTCCAGCACCTGCGCGAAGGTGGTGCCGATGGGCGCGTCGACATAAGTGATGGCATCCAGCTTATCCGCCAGCGCAATCAGTTCCACGCTGACGCTGTTCTGGGTACAGAACACCGGCGCAATGAGGATTTTGGCGAAGAAGCCGAACTGGTTATAGGTATCGTGCAGCAGCTTCATACCGGTGCGATTGCCCGCCGCGTTGACCGCGCCGATAATATCCGCCGCTGTAACCTTGGTCGGATCGGCATAATCGTAACTGGCCAGCACCGCCTCATCCGTGGGGATATTGTTGTTCAGGCGGGTGATAACCCCGGTTTGCGCATCGAGCTGGTAATCCGTATCGGCGACATAAGGCGTGGTTTCCGCCGACTGACGCAATACCAGATTAGCTACCGCACGATGGGCCAACTGCGTTTTCCCGGTCGCGGCGGCAAACGTCACGCTGGCATTATCAACGTGGGTTTTATGCACTTCCGGGTCGAGCACGTTGATCACCAACACCGTTCCCGCGCCGTGGTCATAAATCGCATCCAGCGCCTGTGGAATGGTAAAGCCGCTGTACTGGCTGCCGAACTGCGCCGCGTCCTTTTCCGACAGACACAAGGTAACCTCATTGACCGGCCCCATTGGCGCAGTGCCGATCAGGCCGATCACGGCGGATTTGACGGTTTTCACCGGGCGTGCGCCGTTTTCCACCTCGGTGGTTTCCACGCCGTGTAAGTAGTTAGCTGCCACTGTTCACCTCCGTTTTATCCTCGGCGGCGACAGCCTTGCGGCGCGAGGTCGCTACAGCCGTGACGTCAGGCTCGGCGTGCAGGTGCTTGAGCGCTACCAGCGTTTTGACGTAGTCGTGCGCCTCCGGTAGCTCAACGATACTATCGGGCCACAGCAGCACCTCGGTGCCGTCGGCCAGCGTCACGCCGCTGGCCGGGCCGCTATAACGGTATTTCATCATTCGCTTTCCTCATAGTTGACGATGGTCAGGAATGGCCCATCGGGTAAATCAGTGTCCTCAATCAGGACGGACTCGGTGGCAAAATCCAGCGCGTACTGCCATAACCCGCCGACATTGCCGAGAAACACGTCCCGCACCAGCCAGATTTTGCGGCGACAGTTCGGGGGCTGATAGCCGCATAACACCCGGCGTACGATATCCAGTACCGCCACCGCGCCCTGACGCCCATTTAACTGGCGAAACACCACAGTGGCATTGAGGGTGACGGTATGGGATTGCATCACCGCGCCGATATCTTCCGGCTTGCCGAAGCGGGAGCCGGGATAGCTCACCAGTACCGCGCCCACTGGGTGATTCAGCCTGAAATCGGCGGGGTTCTCTGGGAAATATTCAATCAACAGCGTGGGCAGTTTTTCTTTCAGGCGGGCGACCACCGCCTCGATAACCGGATTGACGTCCATCAGTATTTCTCCAGCAGGCCGCTGTTGCCGCCAAAGGTGGCCCGCCGCGCCCGGACTCGAAACTCGCCGGACTCCGGCGCATCCGTTCCGGTGGACGGCAGGCCCAGCGTCAGCTTCGCATCGCGGACGCCCTCCAGTTGGCGCAATGCCGTTTTGCAGTCATCCTTTACCGTATCGGGCATCGCGCCTTCCGGGCGACGGGCATATAGCCGGTAGCGGGTTAGCGTGACCGCGATATCGCGCAGAACAGTGGGGATCTCCGCCAGCGGCAGGGTGTAACGCCCGCGCAGATGGGCGTCGATTAACTCATCGGCGTAGCGAATGGCCCCGTTGACGACGTCGACATTGACGGAAACAGAAACGTCAAATGAGACCATCTCATTCGTCAGTTGAATCAGCGTCGTTTCCGGCACCTGCTCCAGTACATCCGCCAGCGTGCAGTACATCGTTATACCCCGCGCAAAATACGGATGATGTCGCCTTCGGCGGTGGCTTCATCCAGCGCGAATCCATTAGAGATGCCTGCCGGTTCCGTTTCTGTTGCCGCTACCTGCTCAATGGCCCGCCCATCGGAGTCAGATTGAACGGTCTTTCCTCGCCCCACGACGGCTCCGGCTTCCACCGCGATAATGCCTAGCACATTGACCGGTACCTCATCGCCCGCCGCGCCATCCACCTCGGCGACGCCCAGCGCGATAGCGCCCGCCTGACAGGGGGCGTTATCCGCCCCGACAAAACGCTGCTGCGTTAATGCGGCGAGCGCCACCACCGTAGTGGTGAGGATCGTTTGCTGTGTTGCTGCCATGATGCCCCCGTTATTTCAGGATGTTGGTAATGAGATATCCGGCATCGCCGCCGACTACCGCGACTTTGTAGATATCGGTGAAACGCGCATAAGAGACCTTGCCGCCGACGCCCGGATATTTGTCGGCCACCGGCATTCCTTTGCGACGGAAGGTATAGCCAAACGACGGTTCGTTTTCGTCCGCGCTGTCGACGCCGGGCTGTGGCGGGGAAACGTAGTGCAACATCAGGTTGTCGGCCCAGATATCCGATGTGTCTTTCTTCTCCGATTCCGAGGCAACCGGCTCGCCGATCACTACTTTCGGGATCTGGAAAATGTCCTGCAAAATTTCCGGCGTAATGCGCTTGCGTTCGTTGGCGCCGATTTGCGCCTGGATTGCCGGGTGATAGCGCAATACCGACATCACGCTGGCGCCCATCGTCATCACATTGGGACGCAACCCGGTGGCATTACGCACAGCCTCAATGCCCGCCTCAATAACGGCAACCGGCTCACCTTTGCCGCCTGCCCAGCGCTCCGCCGCCGCCAGCGATCGCTTCGCTTTGGCCAGATAGACTTTCGGATCTTGCGCCAACCGCGCGGCGTACAGTTCACGCTTCAAATTGACGCCGTTAGTGGCGCGGCGGATAGCCTTAGCCTCTTCGTTGAACAACGATTCCGCCTGTTCGCGGTAGTCCACCGGCGCAGCCAGATCGTGCTCGTTGAGCACCAAATCCATGGTGCCGGATTTCTCGCGCAGCAATACGTTGCTCTCCGCGCCCACGGCCCGCGCGGTGTCATACTCGACAAACGCGCCTTTACCGAACAGTGGCACCACGATGCCTTCTTTCTCCACCTGCACGATGGGGAACAGAATTTCGCCGATAAACGCGGCGTTCTTGTAACCCCGAGCCACGCTGGTCAACACCGGGTCGACGACGCGTTTACCTTTTAAATAGTCAGACATGATTTTTCCTTTTACGGTTACGGGTAGACGCCGTTACAGGCAGCGGGCGACGGCGGCGTCGTAGCTGATGCCTTCTTTCTTCGCCAGTTCAGTGGCTTTCTTGTGAAGCGCCAGCCTTTCCGGGTCGGCCTCGGCAAACTCAGCCGATACCGTCGCGTCAGTTGGCGTTACGCGCTCTTTGGTGGCATGCTCGGCAAAATTCAGTACCGGCGCAGTGCCGCCTAATAGCTCTTTGAAAGCGCTGGCCAACGGCTTTTTCACCTCGCCTTCGGCAAACTCAACCAGCGCGTCGCCTTTGGACACTTCATCCAATAGGGCAACCACCACGGATTTCGCCGCCGGGATCAGCTTGCCGTCGCTTACCAGCTTCTCGGCAAAGGCCACATTGCCGGTGTGAATAGTCTCTTGTTTACGTTTGGCGTCATCAGCGAGTCGCGCCGCCGCCTCCGCTTTCAGCCGGGCGTTTTCGGCCTGAATGGCGTCAATTTCTTCTTTGGTCACAATGGACTCCTCCTGGGATGGTACGGATGTAACGGGGGCCGGCTCCTGAAACGCCGGGCCGGATTGCGATGGGATGTCGTCGCGTGTAGCCTCATCGCGCAGCGTGTCCAACTGCCATGACGGCAACACGTTGTCGGCTTCTTCCAGACCGAATTTGCTGATAATGAAGTCGCGCAAACGGCTAAACAGACTGGCGCTGGTCATCATTCCCCAATCGGCGAACTCCACCACGCCTTGTTCCCGTTCGCCGAATGCCACCTGTCGCAGCCCTTTAATCGATGGCGGCTGCGCGCCCAGAAAACCGACATGGCGCAGATAGAGCGTGCCGGGCTTCGGGTTATTGGGGGAATCAGGGAGATAGAATGAGGCGGAGATTTTCTTATAGCGCCCGGCGTCCACCAGTTCGGCGAACTGTGGATCGACCTGTTTGGGTTCAGCCAGCAGATCGCCGCCGGTGGTTGAAAGCGAGGCCACCCAGCCATAGGCGGGCGCATCCGCTTGCGGATGGCCGATCACCATCGGCGCTTCATGCACCGCCGGATCATAGGCGGCGGCACAGGCCGCTAAATCGGCTGGCGTGAACGGCAGTTTAGTGCCGTGCATATCGGTATGGGTGCCGGATTTAAAAATGTGGAGTGGCATAACGCTGTCCCGGTTTGGAAAACTCCGGTCAGTGTCGGGGAACAAAGGGAAAGCGGCTTTTAATCCAGTTTAGAAAAAACTCATGCGGTGACGGTGTCGGGCAGGGAACGGAACGCGGCTGTAAAGCCTTTATAAAGGCAATCTGGCCGCTTTTCGCGGCTGGCGGCACATCGACCTAGCTGTGCCACCTGAAATCAACGCCGCGCCGCAGATTCAAGATGGCGCTGAATGTTGTCCAGCACAGAACGCGACGCCTCCGGCTGTAGGTTGCCGTCCTCATCCATCGGCAGATACGGGCGCGCGGGCAACACCACCGATTCATCACGTCCGGCTTTGCCGCCTAACTGGTGGATAGCGCCGGAAACAGTATTGGTGCCGACCATCGCGTGGCTGGCGTCATAATCCGTTGACACCGAACCTTGCAGTCTGCCTTTGTCACGCAGCGTCTGGCCGTCCCGGTCTTCCGCCGCCTGCGACACAATCCACTGCGGTCGTCCACCCTCGTCAAAATTGATATCGGTTTCCGCCTGCAACGTCCCGGCAATCTTACGCATGGCGGGCGTCATATCCGTCGCCGCACTCTCCAGCGCCCGCAGACCGCGCTGTAACTCTCTGTCGTTAATCGTAATATTTACGCTACTCATGACTTTAGTTCCTGTTTAGCCAGGGATGAGAGGTTTCCCTGATAGCGGGCCAAATCCGGGCAATAGGATGCGCCCGGTGCATACGACCAGCCGATATCGGTAGACACTTTCGTCGTGCCGGTATTGAACGTGGCCACCTGCTGCATTTCGCCGGTTTTCTCCGATACCAGCTTCAATTCCCAGCCCATTGCCTTGATGGCGCTGGCTATCTTCAGCCCGCGTCGCTCGATATCCTGCTGGCTCAGAGCGATCACGCTACAACGGCAGCGCCAGCCGTTCGGCGGGTAGAACGCCTGCCAGAATGGGTCATCCAGCCGGAATACCATATCATGCAGCGCCAGATGGCTTTTCCGCGTGTGGTTGTCACGGATAGCGCTGTACATGCCGTAGGGACGATCGTCGATATTTTCCATCTGCGCCGCCCAGCGTCCGCTGCTGTACAGCACCGACATATTGGTGCGAAAGATGGTATCCAGCCGCCACCGGCTACCCTGCTGAACGGTGACCGGTTCGCCGGTTACCGGGTCGGTGGTATCACGCGGCCCCCACCAGCCTTTCTTCTGCAACACCGGCTCCAGTTCCTTATGAAACCAGCGGTCGGTCTTCCCTTCGTCCAGCGCTTCCTGTAGGGCGCGGCGGATATCCTCCAGAATATCCAGCCGGGTCACCTTAGCGACGGTAAAGGCGCGGGCATGCGCATCCTGCCAGACTTCTTCCCAGTCCCAGCTAATGGCATAGCCCTTTGACTGGAGGTAGCCGATAGCCCGCTGCGGCGGCAGCGTCATGCAGTACGCCAGTTCAGTCGCTGTCGCGCTCATGCAGCCGCCCCCAGATATTGGCTACGAACAGGATACGCGCCAGCCGCTCTTGCAGGTCGTCGGCTTTCATCTGCGGATACAGTTCCGCCAGTTCACCCAGCAGATCGCCGGGGCGAACGCCGGACTGGACGCGCTCAAACAACGGAGCCAGCACCGGCTCCAGCACGGCATCAAGTGTGCCGCCGTTCATCACAATATCCAGTGCTTCATCCAGCATATCCTGCGCCTTCAGGTCGGCATCGACCGCCTCGGCAAACGCCAGCGATTGGCCGGGCGCATCCTGATGCGGCGTCTCGTCGATATCGCCGTCCTGAAGCTGGTACTCGCGCTTCCAGTATTGCGGGGTGAATTTAACACCGGCGCGGCTGAGCTTTTCGTCGCGCGTGGCCTGTACCTCATCCACCGATTCCTGTTCCCACAGGCGATAAACCGGGGCGACAACGTTGTTGCCGAAATTAAGATCGACCACCCAGCGTATCAGTTGATTGACGGCGCTTGCCACAATGTCGGCATCGCCGTCGCGGATATCGTCGGTGACTTCCAGCCCGGCCTGCGCCGAGGCTTTGTTCGCCGTAGCCTCGGTAGTCTGGTTCTGCCCCAGCAATGCGATGGCGATTTCACTGCGCGACAGGGTGATCAGGTTCTGGTAAATCTCGCTGCTGTCGGCCTTGCCTGCCGCTTCTTTGATATCGATGGAGGAGTCATCGGGAATGGCGGCGACCGCATCCTCGATCATCGACTCCATCGAATCCAGCAGGTTGTCGATCTCGCCCTGCGACGTGCCGCGTGGATGTTTGCCAATCACCCACGGCGAACCGTATTTCTCGGCAAAGCGCACCCAGAATTTCATACCGCCTTTCTTAAAAGTGACCGGCCAGAAACACATCGAAAGATCGGGGAAGCCATAGGGATTGTCGTAGCTGGCATCCTGACGCGGCACCAGGAACTTGAATTCCGGCACCGCTTCCCCTTCGAACCCGCTGTCACGGGCGCGAAAGCGCAGCCGGTTGTCGGTATCGAACTGGAACCAATCGGCAGGCTTGCCCACGATGTCGTCAACTAGCCAGCTTGTCCCGGTACGCCGCCACATCACCTCGCAGGGTTGATAGCCATACAGCACCGCGTCGGTCATCTCGCCGATAATGCGGGACATATCCAGGTCGGCCAGCATATCACGCACAATATTGAACACACGGACGGGTGAGCTACCGCGTTCGAGGCCGCGCTCCAGACCTTTCACCGCCGCTTTACGGCGACGAATACAGCCGCCGACCAGCGGGTCGGTGCGCAGCTCGCGGTAGATTTTGATATCCCGACCCTGCGCTTTGAGGATGGGATCGGGATTGGGCAGATACATCCCCAGCCCGTAGAAATCGATGGAGCGGCTGCGCGAGGCAATCTGTTCCGTCAGCGATTTCTCCGACTCGGCGAAACTGACAAACTCGGTGGGGGAAACCCAGAGTCCACGCGCCATTAGTAACCCTCCAGTAAACGTGCAGACTGGCGACGCCTGCGGGAATTGACGGTGACCGGGCCTTTGTTCAGTTCACGGCTGGCGAAATAGGCCAGAGCCAGCCCGATAGCCGCGTCACCGTGCCGCTGACCACCGTCCGCTTTGGCTTTGGTACGGGTGTCCGGGACGCGCGGAACGCCTTTAATCACCTGCACGGCGCGTAAGTCGGTCAGGGTATCTTCATCTTTGGGGATGGCTTCCAGCGTGCCATCCTCCAGCGCCGCTTTAACCGGCGGCATATTGTCCCGATACCAGCCCTCGCTCAGCATCACCTGTTGGACGCGACTGGCACCATAGCGCTGCATGGCGTACTCGGCCAGATAAGCGCCGTTGCCGCGTGCGTCGAACGCCGCCCCCATCAGCCGGGGCAAACCGTCCATCAGGAACCAGGTGATCTGTTCCTGCTGTTTAAAGGGGACGTTGCGCAGCTCCAGCACGAACGGCACCCGGCGCGTCAGGTTCTTTTGCTGTATCAGGGGAAAATCAATGGACAGGTCACCACTGCGGCCAAAGTCGCGCCCCAGATAAGACATTGACTCTTTGGGCAATGTCTCCAGCATCGGTTTCAGATGGGTTTCCAGCCAGTCCTGCGTTTCGCTTTCGCGCACCACATCCGGCTTCATTTCATAACCCGCCGGGCAGGTAAAACGCAGTATCGGCGTATCCACCGACATCCGTGACTCAATCAACGCGCGGGACAGCCAGGCTCCGCCGGAATGGGCCGGGATACAATCCAGTTCTTCCGTCGCACCGTCGCCGTAGAACTTATAGACGCCGTCCATCCATTGTTGTTCAGCTTCAACTGACCATGCTCGCCCGGTGCGCAGGCAGACGCGGCGGAACAGCCCCTCGGCCACCGCATCACGAAAGGCAATACGCTGCACGCTGCCCTGTCGGCGTCCTGCGCGAATATCGTTAAGTAACGTGTTAAACGGATTCTCCGAACCGTTATGGGTAGAGATCACCCGTACCTTGCCGCCCCAGATCAACATCGCCAGTGCCGCCTTCAGCAGTTCGTCCAGTTGCTCATGGAACGCCGCCTCATCAACCACGATAATGCCCTGACGTCCACGCAGGTTGGACGGGCGACTGGAGAGCGCTACCACCCGAAACCCGGAATCCGGGAACTTGATGGTATAGGTCTTGATATGCTTGTCGTCTTCGTCCTCCTCCCAGAAACCTTCCTCAATTTCGCTGGCCGCATAGTTGAACGCCCGCGCCCACATGGCGCATGCCTGGATATATTCAATCGTCATATCCTGGTTGTAGGCGATGTAGTAGACATTCATCCCGCCAGCGGCGGCGGATGATGCCGCCGTCAGCACATCATCAGAGGCTTCCGCCCAGGTGATACCGGTGCGGCGGCTTTTCTCGATCACTTTCAGCGGAGAGTCATCCGCAACCCAGCGCTGCTGATAGGGCATCAGCGCCACCGGCGCATCCAGCAAAGAGGTATCGGGCAGAACGGGGGCAAGATTTCCAGATGATTTGGTCATAAGGCGATCCCCAGAATTTCCCGCCGCAGCGCCTGTACGGCATCGGTAGACAATCCTCCTTTGCGGGCGATCTTCTCGGCATTGCTGGCCGCTTGCTGCGCCTTGGTTCTGACTTCAGCCTGAAACTTCTTCAGATTGACGCTGGCCCGCGACAGCGTAGCGACGTTCCTGGCCACCTTCGACAGCAGCGCCACGCGCTCTTGCGGGTCGATTTCCCCCTCATCGGCTTCCTGCAACTGGACGATACTTTCGAACAGCTCGGTCTGGATCAGCGCAATCACCGCCTCGGAACGGGCGTCTTGATCGTCCGCTGCGCCTTCGGTCAGCATGCGGGCCGCTTCGGTGGCGGCGCGGATAGCACCGAAACGCTTTTCAATCTTCTGGCCATAGCGATGGATCGCCGATTTACTGATCACGTAACCCTGCTCACGCAGCAGGCTCTCCAGCTCGGCATAACCGCTAAAGCCGGACTCTGTCAGCGCCCGCTCCAGCCAGCGGCGGGCGTCTTCCGGCAGTTTGTCGATAGTGCTGCGACGGGCCATCATTCGCTCCAGTATTTTTCAGGGCGGGCGATACCGGGGCCGCACTCCACTGTGTATTCCACCAGATCGACGCCCAACCGGGTCAGATCGGCAAACCAGATGCCGCTGGGCTGTTTGACCAGATCAATCATTTTGCGGTCGGCCAGATAATCCAGCTCGCGCCGCAGCTCCAGCGCGGTGGTATCCGGGTAAATCGCCCGCATCACATCCAGCAAAAAAGCCTCATTCGAGGTATAAGGCCGCGCCTTATTGAGCGTCACCATTAAATTCCAGCGCATCGACTCGCGGCGCACCCGTAACATATCCACCATCATTGCCTCCCGCGCTGTTGCACCAGTTCCAGTTTGTTATAAAGCGCGTCCAGCTTGGCTTCGATCACAGTCTGGCCGCGCACGTAATCTTCGCGCCGTACATAGTTGAGCGGCAGATCGGCCTTCAGCGCCATCAGGTCACGCTCTAACCCGGTCAGGCTGCCATTGAACTCGCGCAGGCTGTTTTCCAGCGTATCCACCAGTTCGGTCTGCCGTTTTTCCAACTGGGAGAAAAACATTTTGGCGATGGTAAACACAAAGCCGAGAAACCCCAGCAGCAAGCCCACCAGTTGCCAGAACTCCACTTCCATTTTCATTGTTGTAATCCTTCGATGTAATCCAGCAGGCCGTTCACCTGCGCGGCTAATTGTTGGCTGCGCTCACCGGCGTCGGCGCTGTGGGCAAGGATGTCGCGCTGGGTGATGCCGGAGTCGCGTAGCCGGGGGTTAACGGCCTCAGCGGTGGTGGACGTACCGCCAACCCTGCCGACAGCGGCGGCAGAGCCTGTTTCAGAGTCGGTTGATAATCCGTAGGCGGCGTTGTATTGCTGCACGAAACCAGCAGTAAACACGCACTGCACAGGGTGAGACTTGCCTTGCTCGTCAATCCAGCGTTGGGTGACATCATCAATTCTCCGTTTCAGATTTTCATTCTGCTGACGCAACGAGGCCGTTTGGCTGAGGTAGCGCTGTTCCGCTTTATTGGCGGTGTTTACCTGCTGTTGGTAGCGCTGCTGCCAGGCCAGCAAAGCGACATTTTCCCGCTCGGCGTGCCGGTGAAGCTGCCGGGCAAAATCCGCCTGAAGTGAAGCCAGCGCCGCCTTGCTTTCGGCTTGCTGTTTTTCCAGCGCGGTCTTGCCGTCCAATTCCGCCGAGGTAAATCCGCGCCGATAGCCGTGCTGATGAATCAGCCACAGCGCAAATAGCGCGGCGGCAATCCATAACAGCGGTTTCCACGGCAGGGTTTTAAGCAGGTTCAGCACAGCTACGGCCTCCCCAGGTCAGATAGCGCGGCGCTAATTCCAGCAGGATGCGCTGCGGATAGTGGCGGTTTTCGCGCCAGTTGGCCTTGCTGCGCCCGGCGTTGACGGCGGCGACATGACCGAACCAGCGCTGACGATCTAACCCGCGCTGCGCCGCCAGCTTTTGATCGCGCTGGACCCAGCCCAGCCCGCCGTTATAACCGGATAACGTCATTGCCATGCGCTGGCAGTCGTCAGCAGCATTAACTCTCTGCCAAATCCAGCGGTCATAACGGGTCAGCGCCCGAATAGCCCACGCCGGATTAAACGGTTGATTGGCTTTCAGTTCCGGCATAAGTTGGCTGATCCATTCGGATGTAGATGGCATAAACTGCGCCAGCCCTTGTGCGCCAACGGGCGATACCGCACGCGCATTCCAGCCGGACTCCTGATGGAGCTGCGCGGCGAAATCCGCTACCGGGGCATTCAGCCCCCAGTCCAGACGAGCGTTACGGATCAGATCGCTGCGGTATTGCTGAGCGGCGGCGGACGGCTGGGCGGCATCACTGTCAAACGTGCCTACGAGCAACAGGATCAACAGTAAAAACAGCAGACCGGAACCCGATCCGTTGTGACGAATTCGGTTTGCCATATCACAGCCCCGTCGCCACGGCCAGACAGACTGCCGCCACAATGATGGCGCGACGGATCAGCGCGGCGGCGAATACCCGCTGGTAACCGTCTTTGACCGGGTACTCGCCTTGCTCCATCCGTTCAGGCTCATGCACCAGATACTGCGCCAGCCCGGCTTTAGGGAATAACGAACGATCCAGCCAGTAACCGAGCACGGCGGCCAATGTAATCAGTGAGATTTTGTAGATAACCACGGGAAGCTGTTGCGGCGACACCAGCGCGATAACCACCAGCAGCAAAACAGCGGTGATTTGCCAGCCCAGCAGGCGTTTGATTCGAATGTTAAGGTTCATGAACTGTCTCCTGTGAAGTGAGTGGAGACATCATTACCGGGATAGCGCGGCGGGGATTTTAAACGGCGTTAATAGTGAGGGCCGTGGCGTAACGGCAGTATGGCGGGGAAAAGAGCGGCCCGTCAGATGCGTCAACATCCGCCGGGCCGTCAACACACAGATACGACCTGTGAGTCAACCAAGGCTCTCCCGTTCTCGAGAACAGGAAAAGCCTACCGTATTTTCGATAAACGAAAAAGGCTTACAGATAATGAAACAGCAATCTTTGCCCATCGTGCCGTGGGTCGGTGGCAAACGTCGTTTGGCAAAACATATCCTGCCGTTATTCCCCACCCATACATGCTATGTCGAACCGTTCTGCGGTGCGGCAGCTCTGTATTTTCTCAAACACCCTAGCAAGACTGAAGTGATCAACGATATCAACGGCGAACTAGTGAACCTTTATCGGGTAGTGAAACACCACCTGGAAGAATTTGTGCGCCAGTTCAAATGGGCGCTAATCAGCCGACAAATCTATAAATGGCTACGGGACACGCCGCAAGAAACCTTGACCGATATCCAGCGTGCCGCCCGATTCTATTACCTGCAAAAGCAGGCGTTCGGCGGCAAGGTTGCCGATCACACCTTTGGCACCTCAACCACCAGTGCGCCGCGTTTTAATCTGCTAAGGATTGAGGAAGAGTTATCGATGGCCCATCTGCGGCTGGCCCGCACCATTATCGAACACCTCGACTGGGCGGAATGCATCCGCCGCTATGACCGTCCGCATACGCTGTTCTATTGCGACCCGCCGTACTGGGGAACGGAGGGCTACGGCGTGGCGTTTGGGCTGGAGAACTATGCCCGCATGGCGGAGCTGGCGCGCGGCATCAAAGGGAAGATGATTATTTCGGTAAACGATATTCCGGCAATGCGCGAGGCCTTTTCCGAGCTTAACATGCAGAGTGTGGGGATCAATTACAGCCTGTCAGGGAAACCCGTTCCCCGGAGGGAACTGGTGATTTGCAGTTTTTGACAGGAGAAAAACAGGCATACTACATGCGGTTAAAGAAGGACTGCATGTAGTCAAGAACGGGCTTTGTGTACCAGCAATAAACAGTAATTGCTGTGATGATACCAATGACCAGCACACCGCGAATGACCCGGAAAGTACGTTTCTGAGTTTTCAGTCGCTCGGTGATGCTGCGAAACACACCGTCCACATCATCTTTGATGAAAGAGAATTCCTTGTTTATCTGCTTTTTTTTGTATTCGATTTCTTCGCTCAGTGCTTTAATGGACTGCGTCTGGTTCGACAGTGCCAGCCAGATTAGCGTCGCAGCAAAAATGCATCCCAGCAGGATTATCGTGTTTGTGACCCCCTGGCCTGACCAGCTTGTGGCCTCTTTGAATTGGGTGGCCACAATGACGGATGCCACAGGAATGCCAAGAATATGGTTCTGAATATCCGAAAACGTCTTATGGATCTTACCCATCTCTTCAACTTTTGCGGCACGGAGTTGATCCATCACCTTGTCGTAGGAGAAGCCAGAAGAGTATATCCGATACCCTTTAAGGAACTGTTCATGCAGGCGCTGAATATTGACCAGCAAAAATTCAAACACTTCCTGAGAATCAACGCCCTCACTGACCGCTTGGATACTTTCAATCAGAATATCCTGCTTCTGATTCTTGTGCGTGTCGTCGTTGAAACCAGCCATCAGGTTATCCAGATGTTCACGTTTCAGATTTTGCACTGTCTCTGCTGTAAAGCGCGGCGATAGCTTAATAACTTCTTTTTTCAAAAAAACCAGTTGACAGGTAGTATTGTCAAAATAAGCTGCAGCCTCTTTCAGCAGGTCAACGAACTTCAGAATCGCCCGGTAGTTACTGATGAAGACCGGAACGTCTACATCATCGTTACGAAATTTCGTTTCAAGAATGAAGTAATTAGCTGGTTCTTGGCACTGATGCTTTGGTGCGTTCAGCAATATACTGTGCGTGGCGAAAACAAGTCCAAGCCCATTGCGTGGAGGTGTTACGCGAAGAGTGATGGTGCTGCCTAGCTCGACCGTTCCGGTATCAACAGAAACCCCGTACTCACGTGGATCGTCAAGCAATGTGTTAATCAGATCGCAATCGGACTGGTCAGAGAGCAACAGCGAACCGACACGGAATTCCTCCCGGAATTCCATGCGACGGTACAGCTCTGTCAACGTCTCAAACGAAATCGTCACGATTAAACCTCATTCAGCCACATTTCCCTGAACTCATCAGGTACATTGCGCAGGGTGATAATATTTGTTTCTTGGTCATAGTCAATGTCACCCGAAGTTGTCCCTTCCCGGTCGAACTTGAGTTCCCAGTATTTTGACTTGCCTTTGAAAGATACTAACGCCCGTATGACGCGCCCGTCAGGCACAAAGCCATCCGACAGCCCCAGTTCTTCAGCAGCAAGTTTACCAGATAATTCTTCAGGTGCATGTGGCCAGACGGCGTTAACAAAGGTTTCAAGACTTAGTGGTTCACCGGCCTTGCTTAAAGCATGTAAATGCTCAAACGCACCCTTAAGAAACGCGTCTTTTTCTGCACCTTCAAGATTTTTCTCTGTTGCAAACGCTGTTAAAGTATCACGTAGTTTTTCAGACTCACGTTTGGCGATTAAAACATCATTACAGCCGAGGAACTGCTTAAAGTAGTTTGAAACGTTTCCTTGGCCTTTAAGGAAACTGATATAGCGTTCCGCATCACTTTTCCACGCCGTTAAATCAATACGCCCGGCCATACGCAACTTTGCGATGTCCAGATAGGTACTGTCTTGAATGTTAAAATCGTCAGTGACGGTTGAACCTATGGTGGCACTAACAATTGCGATCAACAGATGTTCGTTATGTCCTATCCCGATGTGTGCGAACAGAACGTAACCACCGGTAGCCATGTTTTCTCGCTGTGAGCGTTCCGTAAGGTGATGCATCATACGACAGGAGCTTTGGTAAAAACCATCAGTACCCCCCAGATAATCACCAGCCATTCGCTCCATCGGGTAATTATCCGTATCACCTTCAAAATAGCCGTAACCTTTGCCTGTCCTGCCTGCGTATTTTGCACAAATATCATTGATCAGGCGCTGGGAAGCTTCAGTGACCATACCTTCTTCAGGGCTCAATCGCTCAGAGGCATCTCCATTCTGTTGTTTATCCAGAATGTGAACTACGACGTGTTTGACTTCAATGGCCTGTTCAGACATTAGTTATCCACCCTGTTTTTATTTGCTGCTTGTAATCTTACAATCAACTTCTCATTAAAAAATTTTAATAAATTTAATCCATTACATGGATATGGGTTAGGTATTATGTAGCATTGTAATATCAGCCCATTTTTAATATTCCATTACTATTGCTGCTAACTTTTCTGCTATTTACGGGATTAAACCGCTATTCAACTGAGCGACTATCAGACCGTTCTTTGACTGGTAAATATAAGGGCCAGTAAAGGTAAGACGCACATCAATACAAGTATAAGAGCATCACTCGGTAATAGGTATTTTATTAACTGTCAATAAACACATTGCGCATACCCATATCCTTATATTGAATCAAGAATAGCTATGTTTATTAATAATTCCTGCGTCGTAAAATCACATCAATAGTATCTATAACATCCTGATTTTCATTTATTATTCTATTCTCAATCTTCCAGCGGCTATCCAGAAATTTCACGCAAAATGCCATGATAACGCCCCAAATAATGAGAGCTATGTACATCTTTTCGTTAAGAACTGATGGGTTAGTCAATCCTCCGACCCATAGGGACATATAGGCGATCCACAGGCAAGACGCTAATCCTATAAGTAAAAGGCTTAACATCAGCAAAAAAGGAATATTGAAGTAGCGGCGCCATTTTGCACCATTCCTTTTTTTAAGTAATCCTCGCTTTATAGCAAGCAGTTCCTGGCTATCTCTCTCATGGAGTTCCGGCGGACGCTTGGGGGCGTGGTTTATGTTAACAACGGAACCGACATGGATAGAGCCATGATTATTGCCGCCGACGCTAATGGTTATCTGTCTTTCCTGCCCATCCTGGGGGAGTTGTTTAAGACTATCAATAACTTGTTCTGCTAGTGTCTGTAGCTCTTCATCTCTTCTATCCATGATAAATCCCTTATTTTTTAATTATTAACAACCAGTTTCAACACTCTATCAATCCTATCGTCATCAACCGCCGACTCTTTAATTAAAAAGTTATATATTTTGGATGATTGCAAAACGAGTTCACCGGATGTCCACCGGCGGTTAGCCTGTCGTGCCAGCGAGTCCAACTTGTGAACGATCTTTCCCAGCAGTTCTTCGTCTATTTCACTGTTTTTTCTAACGTTAGACGTAGATTCCTGAGCTTGTCCGGTGATCAGATATAACACATCAAGACCGGCTTTTGCCCACAGGCTTATAGCGTCGGCCCCCGGCGCAGACTCATCCTTTTCCCACCTTATCTGTGATTTTCTTGATGCACCGACCATTTCCGCAAAGTCGGCCTGACTGAACCCCAATCGTTCGCGTTCTTCTTTTAATCGCTCACCAAGAGACATTTTTGTCACCAAAACCTTTACAAGTCCCATTTATGGGACAATAATCTATCACGTATTCTACAAACATCATTGCATAACCGGAGGCCGTAGCATGACACCCGAACAAGTTAAAAGCCGCTTTCAGCAGCGCGGTATGACCGTCACTCAGTGGGCGCAGGAGAACGGTTACTCCCGCGAGGCGGTCTATCGCGTACTGAACGGCATTACCAAAGCCAAGTACGGGCAGGCACATGAAATCGCCGTCAAACTCGGTCTGAAGCCCACCGCCCGCGCGGCCTGAAATATCAATCTATGAAACAGGTTATCACATATCGCAAAAAGGGGAATGTGACATGAAACCCAGCACGTTAAAACCCGGTATGCGCGTATTGCTTCACCCCAGCCTCGGCCCGTCTGGAGCGTTTCACGCCACCGTTATCAGCCGTACATCGCGCACATACGGGCGTATCGCACTCACTGTTGTTCGGGTTGATGAATTTGCCGGACTGAATGGCTCTGCCGATAACGGCGATGTACACCTTTCCGACTATGAAGTCTCCCGACTGTTACACCCATTGGAGGCCTCAGCGTGATGAGCAAACCCAATGTTTCCAGCGCGGGCGCACGCATTCTGCGCGTCCTCAAGGCGCTGCGCGGCCATACCCTCAACGGCGTATCAAACGGTGAACTGGCGGCTGCGCTGGACGATTCTCCGGCCAACGTTAACCGGGCGCTAAATACCCTGATTGAAGAAGGGTTGGCGCAGAAACTGGATAACGGGCGCTTTGCGCTGAGTATGCAGACTCTGCAAATCGCTCAGGCGCACGCCAACGAGATCGCTCGTGCGCAAGATCGCATTAACGAAATGAACCAACGCCTGCTGGCTGGCAGTCGCTAAGGATAAAAAATGGCACGTACAAAATCACAACATGTTGAATTAATAGGAGATACTCCGTTAGCGGGGGATCTGAACGTCAAGCTCAATGCGCTGACCGAGCACCGTATACAGGTAATGGATCAGTTTGGCGACGGCCTGCCGTATGAGCGTGATCGCATCGTGCATGAAACCCGGTTCTATATGGCGCAAAGCGCGGAAGCCATGCTGGAGGCGGGTAAGCGGTTGGTTATTCTCAAAGAGTGTGAGCCTCATGGGGATTTCACTCAAATCGTTACAGAACAATTGGGGCTGGCTGAGAGAACAGCACGGTTGGTAATGCAAGCTGCGATCAAATACACATCTCCCCAATTGGAACCAAAGCGGCAAGCGCTTGCCGTTTTAGGCAAAACAAAACTCTTTGAATTAATGACAGAAGACGATGAAGAGTTGGCTGAACTAGCCGATGGCGGAACTATCGCAGGCATGACGCTCGACGATATCGACCGTATGACCAGCCGCGAACTGAAAACCGCGCTGCGCGAAGCGCGCGAAACTCACGCCGCCCAGCAGCGTGTGCTGACTGACAAGAATCAGAAGATCGACGACCTTTCCACCAAACTGGAAAAAAAATCCCGTATCCAGCCGCCAGCCCCCAATCAGGAAGCGGAAAAGCTGCGTAAAGAGGTCAGCGCTATCGCGTTTGAAGCGGAAGCGGCGATCACCGCTAAATTGCACACCGCCTTTTCAACATTGACCACTTTTACTTCCGAAAACGAGGTCGAGCCGCCTTACGACTTTATGGCCGGTTTGGTGTGCCAGATTGAGCGGGCGTTACACCGTGTTCGTGAAGTTTTTGACCTTGAGGCCGCGCCTACCGGCAGCGAACGTCCGGCATGGCTGGATGCCCCGGAACCCCAGATTCAGCGCACTGACGCATAAGGGGCTGCCATGAGTGCCGCCCTGACGGAAAGATTAGTGGCCGTGGCCCGCACAGCACGACAGGCCGGGCATGGTGAACGCGGCGCTATCTATGATGCCGCTTGTATGGAACTGGGATTATCCCGCGCCACGCTGCTGCGCAAGTTAAAGGAGGTTGCGGTGACTGACAAACGTAAAAAACGTACCGATGCCGGACAAAGCGCCTTAACGCGTGATGAGGCGGCAATGATTTCCGCCACGCTGATGGAGGCGACGCGTAAAAATGGTAAGCGGCTGTATTCCATCGCCGACGCGGTGGAAACCCTACGGGCAAATGACATGATCACCGCTGGCCGCATGGTTTCAGAAACCGGCGAGTTTCTGCCGCTTTCTGAAACCGCCATCAGCCGCGCACTACGCAATTACGGCCTGCATCCCGATCAGTTAAACCAGCCCGCGCCGGTGACCGAGCTGGCCAGCCTGCACCCTAACCATGTATGGGAAATCGACGCCTCGCTCTGCACCCTTTATTACCTGAGCAACGGTCACAAAGGGCTGCAAGTCATGGACAGCGCCCGTTTCTATAAGAATAAACCGGCCAATCTGGCGCGCATCACCAGCGACCGTGTCTGGAGCTATGAAATCACTGACCATACTAGCGGCTGGATCTATGTCGAGTATGTGATGGGCGCGGAATCGGGCGAAAACCTGTGCTCGGTATTGATTAACGCCATGCAGGAACGCGGCGGCGCGGACGTGTTGCACGGCGTGCCAAAGCTGCTGTACCTCGATCCCGGTTCCGCCAACACCGCTGGCATGACCAAAAATCTATGCCGTGCGTTGGGTATCGAACTGATAGCGCATAAAGCCCATGCCGCCCGTTCTACCGGCAGCGTGGAAAAGGCGCGTGACATTATCGAACGCAAGCTGGAGCCGGGCCTAAAGTTCCAGCCGGTTTACAGTCTGGAAGAACTGAATGCGCTGGCGCAGAAATGGCGCGCCCACTTTAACGCCACCGCCATCCACAGCCGTCACGGTAAACCCCGTACCGACATCTGGCTGACAATCACCGCCGAACAGTTGATAAAAGCGCCATCGGTTGAGATATGCCGCGAACTGGCAGTGGCCACGCCGGAAGAGCGCAAGGTCACGCCGAAGCTGCGCGTGTCGTTCCGGGGCATTGAATACGATGTGTCTACCGTACCCGGCGTGATGGTCGGCGAGAAGTTGCTGATTACCCGTAATCCGTGGCGCGCCGATGCCGCGCAAGTGGTACTGACAGGTGAAGACGGCCACGACACATTCTTCCTGGTTGATGAAGTCACCAAAAATGAATTTGGCTTTGCCGACTCTGCCGCGGTGATCGGCGAACGTTACAAATCGCATGCCGATACGCCAGCCCAAACCGCCACCAAAGAAATTGAACAGTTGGTTACGGGAACGGATAACGCGACGGATGCAGCAGCAGTACGCAAAGCGAAAGCGCTACCGTTCGGCGGCAAACTCGACCCGTATAAGCATATCGACGACAACACGCTGCCAACCTTTATGCCGCGTCGCGGTCGGGCATCCGAGGTACGCGGCCCGCGTGTTGAACCGCGTCCGTTAACTCACGTCGAAGCCGCCAAAGCGTTACGTGAACAGTTTGCGGCACGTAACCAGACCTGGACGGCAGACCACTACCGCCAGTTAAGCGCGCTGTACCCGAATGGCGTTCAGGAGGCGCGACTGGACGAGGTTGCGGATGCGCTGCTGACGCCGGTTTCCGGCAACGCTATCAACATCGTCAACGGTAACTAGGGGGTAAACATGCTGATACTGAAACAACAGTTAAAGCAAGCGCGACTGTCGCAGGCGGTGGTCGCCAGAACCATTTCCGTGTCAGAGGCCACGCTGGCACAGATTGTTAATCATGACCAGTGGCCACGCACCAACGCCGGAGAAGTTCGCCAGCGTCTGACGGCCTTTCTGTCGGCTCATGGCATTGAAACACAACGTAGTTTTGGCGCTGTACAGGACTCCCTTACAGCGGAAACCACAGACCTCAATACGGAGGAGAATATGTTACTTAAAAAGCAGGTGTTATTTCCCGCAACAAAAAAGGCATTCGGGCTGTTCCGCGATCCGTTCGCCGACGATGCGATGCAAGGCAGTGAAGACGTGTTCACTACACCGGATATCCGCTATGTGCGCGAGGCGCTGTACCAGACCGCGAAGCACGGCGGGTTTATGGCGATCATCGGCGAGTCTGGTGCGGGTAAGTCCACGCTGCGCCGCGACCTGATTGACCGCATCAACCGCGAGAATGCGCCGGTTATCGTTATCGAACCGTACATCATTGCGATGGAGGATAACGATGTTAAAGGCAAAACCCTGAAAGCGGCAAGTATTGCTGAGGCAATCATCAACACCATTGCCCCGCTAGAAGGCGTCAAGCGTTCGCAGGAGGCGCGGTATCGCCAATTGCATCGGGTGCTGAAAGAGAGCAGCAACGCCGGGTATAACCACGTTCTTATCATTGAAGAGGCTCACAGCCTGCCGATCCCCACGCTCAAGCATCTCAAGCGATTTTTTGAGTTGGAAAGCGGGTTTAAGAAGCTGCTTTCTATTGTCCTGATCGGCCAGCCTGAGTTAGCCGTCAAACTGAGCGAACGCAATATGGAAGTGCGTGAAGTTGTCCAGCGCTGCGAAGTCGTCGAACTGCTGCCGCTGGACAACAGCCTGGACGCGTTTCTGACCTTTAAAGTGGAGCGTACCGGCAAGAAGCTGGCTGACGTGATGGACGGCAGCGCCATTGATGCTATCCGCGGGCGTCTCAGTAGCAATCTCGGCGGTCGGAAGAATGTCAGCCTGTTATACCCACTGGCCGTTTCCAATCTGGTGATTGCCGCCATGAATCTGGCCGCTGAAATAGGTGTGCCGGTGGTGAATGCGGATGTGGTTAAGGGAGTTTAATGATGAAAGCTATCCCGAATATTAATCAGCAGTTGGCCGACCTGCATCTGGCGATGGCCTCATTGCGGGCAATCAATGCAACTGTTCAGAGCGTAATGATATGCGGCAAGCAACCGGTTATCCGCATCGCCAGAAACGGGCATTGCGAGAAATTAATTGAAAAAGGACAAGCCAATTATATCCATGTGGGCTGCGGCAGCACCGGACTCTTTCGTCAGGGCGTATTTGAGCAATATGGTTGCCGCATTATCTGGTCTGAATCGCTATTACATTAAAGGGAAATAATACCAAATAACTAAATACTAATACCCACTCATTAAACGACTACCAGCAGGTAATTAAAAATGGCAAAGGCAAAAAAGCGGCTTAAAGCTGCGGCGGCCCCGTACGCCGCGCAAACGAAAGAAGAAGTTATTTTCGGCATTAAACGTCTCGGTGATATTCAACGGGAATTAATCCGCGTTGAAACCGAGATGAATGATCAGATCGCGACAGTAACCGAGTACCACTCCCCGGTTATCGAACAACTGAAAGCCAAACGCGATGAGTTGCAAGGTGGCATCCAGACCTGGTGCGAAGCCAACCGCGACGAACTTACCAATGGCGGCAAAGTGAAAACGGCGAACCTGACGACAGGCGAAGTACAGTGGCGCAATCGCCCCCCGTCCTGCGTAATTCGCGGGACAGAAGCCGTTATCGAATTATTAAAACGCCTAAAGCTGGATCGTTTTATTCGCGTCAAGGAGGAAATTAATAAAGACGCGATCCTCAATGAACCAGTGGCGGTGAAAAATATTCCCGGCATCACCATTAAAAAAGATATCGAGGATTTCGCCATTATTCCGTTTGAACAAGGGGGGAGTAAATGTCACTGAAATGCATGGCGTGCAAAAAAGAAATCGAATATCTGAACCCGGAACAGTCAGACATTACCGAAAATGCGGTTGATGGCGGTTGGGTGGTCGATTTGATTCTGTCCTGTCCATGTTGCGGACAGAAATACAACGTCTTTATTCCTACTGGCGATTTTCACCTGTTAGCTGAAGATTTATGCGGCAAATATGGGAGTGGCTCATGATTATCGGTTTTATATTGCTGGTATCAGCTTGCGATTCCGGTTTCTGCGAGGCGTTGCCTGTTTCAGACGACATTTATCTGAACCGGGAATCGTGCCAGTTAGTGATGGATATCGTCCATGAACGCCGCCCGGATGCCGTACTGATCTGCGGCGAAGTCCAGCGGGATGAAAGCGAGAGTGAAGATGAATAAACCTCTACTGATCAAACTTATCCATATCGCAAAACGCGATCTACGACTAGACGATGAAACTTATCGCCAGGTGCTGACTACCACAACCGGTAAAACCTCAACGCGGGACATGGCAGTCCCGCAGTTAGATAACGTGCTGAAGGCGATGAAAAAACGAGGGTTTAAAATTAAGTCTGCAAAAAAGGCTAATAGTGCTCGCCCATTGGATGATGCTCCCCAGTCCAGGAAAGTCCGTTCTTTATGGCTTGAAATGGCCGACGCTGGCATCATTCGTGACCGTTCTGAAGCAGCGCTGGCGCGTTGGATAAAGCGTGAAACCGGCGTTGATAGTCTGCAATGGCTGAGTTCAGAACAGGCCAGCGTCATCATTGAAAAGCTGAAACAGTGGCAACGCCGAGCGAGGAAAACAGCATGAGCAATGATACCAATAGCTTTCGCAGCAAAGGCCCTGAACTGCTGGTCGAACTGGCTCAGCATACCGCCAGCACCATCAAAGAGGTAGTCGAGATCGACACCGACATAGCCGACCAAATTGGCGAGGCGGTAGCCAACCGTATGATGCAGGTCTGGGGCGGTCAGAACGTCTACTTTCCGATGGGGATGGCATGGAAAGTTAGCCAGCGTGACCTAGAAATATTTCACAAGTTTAACGGCAGGAACCATCACGAACTGGCGCGTAAATTTGGCGTCTCGCTACAATGGGTTTACAGCGTCGTCAAGCGTGTCAGAAAGGAAGAACTGGATAGGATGCAGGGCAAGCTGTTTGATGGTGAACCTGATGATGAGCCGACGCCGGTGGAGTAAAATCAAACAGGCTGAACGACAAATTTCTTAATTTTTTGTCCGGCCTGTTTTTTTTCACATACTGTAAGAGAATTACAATTACCATCCAATCTTTTCCCAGCACACCCCGCTTAGTCCCACAATTATCTCGCAGACTCTGTATTATTTATCTCACTTCTAATCAACAATCGCTGCCCGTCAGCGGTCAGACCGACAATATGCCCCTGACGCCGTTCAAGCAGCCGGCATCCCAAAATCTCTTCCAGCTTGCGCAGGCTTTGCGTCACCGCAGACTGAGTTCGATAAAGTTTTTCGCTGGCACGCTGAAAACCGCCATCTTCGGCAATAGAAACAAAAGCCCTCAGGTGCTCCAACGTTACTCGACGATCGCCAAGACCCACTGTTGTGATTGTCACCATAACACCTCCCGATCGGTATTAATCAAAGTGATTATGAAAGCATCAATATTAATTTTCAACTGAACAAATGAGATGTAACGATGGCAACGCAAGAGATGGAGAAACGGTTATGAATAAGTCATGGCACTATGGGCTAGTGGTTCTTTTCAGCGTCATCTGAAGTTCTGCTTTTATTGCTGGTCGCTTTGCTATCGCCGACTATGGCCCGTTGACGACGCTGACGATCCGTTTCGTGATCAGCGCCATTATGCTGTTGCCCTTTTGCCTCCTACAGACGACTCGATTATTCGAACGACGTGCCATTGTCAATGGATTATGGCTTGGCGTGCTTAACAACGCCATTTATCTCGGACTAACGTTTTCAGCGCTAAAATTCATCTCCCCTGCGTTGGTTGTGGTCATCGTCAGCTGTGCGCCGTTTCTGACCATGATGCTTACCATGTCGCTCGGCCTGGAGCGCATTGGATTAAGGCAGGCGTCAGGCATTCTGTGTGGTTTTTTCGGCGTCGTAATCATATCCGGCTGGCGCTCGGAAATGCACGCCAGTCTGACAGGCATCATTCTTGCCGTACTGGGTACGTTGGCTTTTTCTATCGGGACGGTTCTGTTTCGCCGTAACACACAAGGGCTGCGCGCACGCGACCTCAATTTCTGGCAATCCATTGCTGGCGTCGTATTGCTGCTGCCGATATCGGCCATTCTGGAATCAGCCCCTGAACGCTTATCCATATCATCGACCCTAGCCGTACTCTGGCTGGCTATCGTTGTGACTATGGGGGGCATGGCGCTCTGGTTCTGGCTTATCCGGACCGATGGCGCTGCTATTGCCTCTTCCTATCACCTCATGAATCCATTCTTCGGACTGCTGTTATCCCACTTTTTGCTCAATACCGAGCTCAAAGCAGAAGATTTTGCCGGTGCCAGCCTGATTGCACTCGGTTTGTTATTAACCCTGCGTAAGACAGAAAGAGGAAATATTAATGGAAAAACAACTTCACCAGCAAAACGCTGATTTTCATGCCTTAGATCTGGATATTGCTTCGTTCTTTGGGCTGACAGACACATCACGCGTTAAAAAAATGGCGCACATCGGCCTGACCGCTCGCTCTTATCTGCCGAAGTTGGACGATCCACGCAGTGATTGGGTGGCAAGCGTTGCAGTCCCTGCTTTTCAGACACTGGCGAAAAGGAATATCCAGGCACCCAATTTCTGTACTATCGGAACCGGAGCCGGGCTTGATGCGCTGGCGGCTATTGAGATTCTCAATGCTCGAAATGTTGCTTTGACCGATTTACATAAAGACGTTGTTGCAATGGCTCGAGTTAATATTTTAAATAACCTTAAAACAGATCATGATGTTGCATTATTTTCAGGTGCTGGCGATCTGTTTCAACCGCTATCTGGTATTTCCCATTTATTTGATCTGATTTACGAGAATCTCCCCAATATTCCTATCGTGGGTGAGGTGGATTTATCAGAAGATCAGGCAAGTTCCACATTTATTGAAGATCGTTCCGAAGACATACCTGGTTTCGTATCACAAAACCTGGTTGCACTTCATTATCTTATTCTGCGAGAGGCCACGTCATTGCTTAATGATGGAGGACGTATTCTTTCATCTATTGGTGGACGAATACCTTTGGAGACTATTCTTAGACTAGCGGGTGAAACAGGTTATGATGGGAGAATACTAACATATACATGGAAAATACAGTCTGAGCCAGAAGAGGTCATTGGCGGCTATGCTCAATGGGAAAATCAAGGGCTGGGGCCTTTTCACTTTTACCCGATAAATGTCCTTGACGACACTTTTAATAATATTTCTCCGGCGGAAGCGGGGCAAAGAGCAATAGAGATTGAGGCATCATTAAAATCGTACCAGTTAAATGCCACGACTGCTTTAGCAGAATACCAAAAGGGGATGAGTTTTGGGCATACTGTCGCGGTACTGGAATCACGAAAGAAATGACATCATATGCGTGATTGTTTGCCAAAATTATTATTATGTTGTTGTGTGTTGATATGATGAATTTTTTTAATGTGATGAGCAAGCCCATCCGCCTAAAAGCGTGAGTATATTAAGCGGTATGAATTACTAATCGTCTACCCGTTCCGCCTCAGCCATGACGTTTCCGCGTTACTGGTAAAATTAATAAAGCCGTATCGCTCCAGAGGCTTATCTGCACCACATCCTCAGCGTACTGCCGGAATGGCCAGTCAACAAAGTGGCGAATTGCTGCCGTGGAACGTGGTTCTACCTGCCTGATGAGCATCAACACGGCGCTCGGTTAATGCTTACACATTTAATTTTTCATTTCGAAAAACAGTTTTTTCTTCTCGAATAATCTCTGCCGTTATTTACTGTGCCTGCTTTACCCATCCCTGCGATGGCCCGTACAGCAGAGCTGCAAGCTGTCCACCTCTGGTGATGCTCGCCTGATGCTCAATACGACTGAAAATGAGCAGTATGTCTGAAGGCATATCGTCGTCATCCTTCACTCATATCCTTACCCCCGCCGAAATACGCCCTTCCAGGCACAGTGGCCGGCGCCGGAGTCACTGTGTGATGAAGAAGGACGCTGTATTCGTGAAAAGGCGTTGCAACAGGCCGCCGCAGAAATTCGCGCTGTCGGACAGGCGCGCGTCATCCAGACAGAAACCAAACGCGTGAAAGAGTCCGCCCCCCTACCTTTCGATTTAGGCTCGCTGCAACAGGTTTGTTCGCAAAAATGGGGCATGGGGGCGCAGCAGGTGCTGGATACCGCCCAAAGTCTGTATGAAAATCACAAGGCGACAACCTACCCACGCACCGACTGCCGCTACCTGCCGCTGTCCATGATGGCCGATATTCCGCAGGTAGCCAGCGCGTTACAGACTTTTGCGCCGGAATTAACACCGCTTCTGGCTCAGTGTAACCTGCAACAGCAATCACGATGCTGGAACGACAGTAAAATCACCGCGCACCACGCCATTATTCCCACCATGAAGCGCGCCGATCCCGGCAAAATGAATGAAGATGAGCGGCGCATCTATGATCTGATCCGCTGCCATTACCTGGCACAGTTCCTGCCGCCGCATGAAACGGATAAAACACAGATAACGTTCCGGTGCGGAGAACATCCGCTTATCGCCTGCGGCTATGTAGTCATTGCGCCTGGCTGGAAACGGGCGATCCACGACGAAGAAAGGCAGAACGGCGATACGCAGCCCCTGCCCCGGTGGGCGGAAAACACGTCCTGCCCGGTGAAAGGCACCGACATCAACGCGCAGAAAACCCGCCCACCCGAGCATTACACGGAAGGAACGCTGATCGCCGCCATGAAAAACGCGGCTCGCTTCGTCACTGACGAGCGGCTGAAACAGCGGCTGAAAGAGAGCGCCGGACTGGGAACCGAAGCCACTCGCGCCGGTATCATCGAAACCCTGCTCAAACGCGGCTACGACAAAAAGCAAAAGCGTCACCTGCTCGCCACCAACGGCGCCGTAACGCTGATGGCGATGCTGCCGGATATCGTGAAAGATCCGGGCATGACCGCATTATGGGAACAGGCACTGGATGACATCGCCGCCGGAAAACTGCCGCTGGCGCTGTTTTTACAAAAACAGTCCATCTGGATCACCAGAATGGTAGAGCAGGCTGTAGCAACAAAATCAACCTGAGCCGGCCGAAGTGAGTTTACCCGCGAAACAGGCTGACCGTGCGGGTAAACTCTCGCTTATGCGCTGACTCTCCCCTGTCGCAGATCTTTACCCTGCCTGTGAGGATCTGCGACATGGCTGAATGGCTGCATCTGCCTTGTGCCGGGGCCGACCGGCAACCAAACGGAGCCGTTTGTGCGAAAGCGCCATGTTGTCGATCCGCCTCCCCGCATGCGGATCGGTACTGTCCTGACGGCAGTATTCGGGGACGCCTTCACTCCATTTTTCATCCTTTTCATTCGGATTTATTCCCACCAGCGCCCTTGTGGCGCTGTTCCTTTTTTGTCTTTCCGGGAAATCGGGTTTTCGGTTCGTTTTATTTCTTCACCACGCTTTACTGCCCCGGTTATTCGCTGTCGCTGACAGCGCCCCCTATCTCTGCCATTTCCTGCAAGCAGAGAGCGTAAGCCGGAAATCCTCTTTTCATTATCCCTGCGGGAGCACCCATGACCGACGCCAACATCCAGAACCTGACCCAGTGCCTGTACAATATTGAAATGCAGGCGGTACAGACCATGCTGATTACCGCGCTGCAACACGGCTTTCAACTTGATGATCTCATTCGTCTGTCCCAAAAATACCAGACAAGTGCCGCCGTAATGGAATGTCATAACAATGACTGCCGGGTGAATTACGCCACGCCCGAAGGTTATTTCACACAGCATTTCGGTGCGGATCTCCAGCAGGCGGCAAATTTCGCTGAACAATTTGATACATGGTGGTATCAGTAACGTATTCAATGAGTGACCATCAATATAAGCACGTAATTAAAAGGGACAATATTGTCCCTTTTAATCATAAAGCCAGCGACCCGCTTTAACGGATTCTGCAAACATTCGAACAGTAAGATGTTTCTTGTTATTAACTATCTTCTTCCCTTTTAAAAAATCCCAAAATCCTATTTCATTCCAAGGGAAGTATGCCTTCCAATCCATGACGGTCATATCAATATTAAATTCATCATGAAAAGCATTTACTGCTTCCAAAATATATTCCTCTTCATCAAAATCCTGCAAAACCGTATCAAAATCAACACGCTCTATATTTTTAGAAAAAAGCACTTTTACATCAGGCAGATGCTTGCGAAAGAGGGCCAGTACCTTCTCATCTATATCATCGTTTCGATCGCCGCCGGAACCCATTTTCAAATAACCCCGTATCCTTTACGCGCAATTACATCATATTCATAGACGGTTATGGTTATTATCATCGCGACGTCTACCGTTAATACAATGCCTCAAAAACTATGGAAAGAACTCTCGTAGCATTTTCTCTTTACCCAACGTGAAGACTAAAAAATCGCTCTCCTTGAATTTCCCCTCCTTAATCAAACGCTCTGTTAAGATAGAGAATCGTTTTTCATCTACGAAAAAAATCGCAGTGATGTAATCCGAGTCAACGATGCTTGCTTTTTCTGATAATTGAATAACTTTCCTGTAGCAATTTTCATCTTTCTTCCCCAACCGTTCTTTCACCATACACTCTGCCAGCAAATCGGTACGAGTGAGGTGTTGTTTATTTATTATTTCAAGATTTTTCAACCCTTCTGGATAACGTCCTTCTGCAAGCAAATTATTCGCGTACATTTTTCTGACATTAATATTCTCTGGGTTTTCATCCAAAATAATTTTAATTCTGTTGAAAATTTCATTTTTTTCATTTTTATCAGCCGTCATTAACGACTTTGTAAGTTCAGCGACTCTCTGAGTCGCCATATCTACATGCTCGCTATCGTCAGCAATCTGCATAGGGTAAGAAATCGCAGGAGCAATCCCAAAGAACCCGAACATTATCACAAACACCCTAATTAAGTTATTCATAATGCAACTTCCCTAAATCCGTTTAATAAAATTGTTCTGGTCATTGCCCCTGGAAATGGTCTTATTGTTCCGGAATACCCAGTATCTAAAACGTATCCAGCTTCTATCTCTAAGGATGGACGTGTATTTTTCTTAAACGGTATTAAAAATGATGCACTACCTATAAGTATTTCATCAAATCGGAGGGCAAATGATTTCCCTTTAGCATCTAATACGTATTTTTTATTGTCTATATCATTTTTTACCGTACACCAGGGGATAATTACACCAGATCCGTATGCTTTGGCCGCATTACATGTTAGTGATGCGGATACATTTAATTTTTTCCCTTCTTTCACATCCTCTTCGGTTACGTTTAACAACAATGAAAAAGGGCCATGCAAGGAACCAACGCCCTCTGCAAATAAAACGGCCCCTTGAGTATAATGAAATGATTTGGTCGCCATATATATTCCTTTAAGCCAATAAATTATCCCATTATGTCCATTTCATTTACCATTCTGGCCCTGTGCAGCACTCGTCCTTTGGGTCGGACTGAATTCGCTCAGGATGCGTGCAATTTTATCTCCGCGCTGTTCATGTCCCGTCCTGACTGAATGCCGAAATAATCCAGCACTTCCTCATTCATTATCTTGAAAAACAACTCGACAACAGTGAGATTAATCCGAAAAAGCTCGCCCACAGCGAGGATCCACTATAGCTAAACCATGCTTCTGATCGCTATCTCAACCAGAATCAGCACGCGGGCCAGACGGCTATTTATCTTAACCGCATTTTTGGTTTTATAATGTTTTAATCCGCACTTTTTTTCATCCTGCCCCGGCGTTTCTTAACCCGGAGCACGTCATGATGAAATCCCGTTTATGGTCCATCGCAGTGGTCGCAACATTATCAGCCTGCGCGTCAAAACCAGTCACTGTTCCCGTCCTCGCCCCCCACACCCAGAGCATCTCCGCCACACCCTCACCAATTGAAGTCGTCCATACCGCCCGATACACGCTGGTCAGTCTGACGCCGGATGAAACACTGACGTTTCCGCTACGTCAGGTGACAAGCCATACCCTTCCCGCGCCAAAGAAAAACCGGCCGATCGCCACCCGCTGCGAATAGACGATGCACTCTGGGTGATTGCCGGAGAGGCATGGGTTATGAACACGGATGAAGTGACCCACTGGCTGTATCAACAGGCCCGGAAACTGGAAAAAACCTGCGATACGTCGTTTCCGATTGTCCGACGCTGTCTCTCCCACAATCACTGGCTGAACCCGATTGGCGGCAGCCCCCTGCTGCACGGTATCGAGCTTAGCCGCCGCCGTGGGTAACAGTATGTTCGCCGATCTGGTCAGCGTTGCCGAATATATTTATAAATTCGGCGTCAATAATGGCCTGCCTGCGGATGAAAGCCAGACAAAAGTCCCGATTAATCTCCATTGCGACGAATTCAGCGAGCTGATGGGCGATGAGTTTATTCCGTTGATTAACAAAGGCGGCGGCGCAAATATTCAGGTCACCGCTTACACCCAAACGCTGAGTGATATTGAAGCCCGTCTCGGTAACGCGGCAAAAGCCCGGCAGGTTATCGGCAACTTCAACAATCTGATTATGCTGCGCGTGCGCGAAACCGCCACCGCAGAGCTGATGACCGGGCATGAAGAACGACGCCTGATGCGAAAAGAAGCCCAGCAAACCCATGATAAAAACCATGCCAGATGGCTCATTGCCATGCTGATGCTTCATCAGGGAATGACCGTCACCGATGTCGCCAAAATGTTCTGCGCCGCCCGCTCATCCGTAGGAAGATGGATAACCTGGTTTACTTTACATGGCGTTGAAGGACTAAAAAGCCTCAGGCCCGGACGCGCTCCACGGTGGCCGGTTGCCGATATCCTTCAGGCTCTTCCGCTGCTGATACAACGCTCTCCGAAAGATTTCGGCTGGCTGTGCTCACGCTGGAGTACTGAGTTGCTGAACCGTATCGTCAACCAATTTTTTGGCGTTGCGCTTCATCCCGCCACATTACATCGATACCTGAAACAAGCAGGCACTGGCTCAGGCGCGGACAGACCATCCCGTGTTCTATCAGGATGATAGTCGATATAACGCGAAATCATCAACGCACAAATCCGCAGTCTCAAACCAAAATCCAAACCCCGCAAAGTAGCCGATTCTCATGGCCTGTACCTTCGGCTCAATCCCGGCGGTTCACGCCTCTGGTATCTCAAATATCGTATCGATGGCAAAGCAACGCGATTGCCGGCGTCACAAACCGGATACCGCTGTGCCGGTATTCCCCGAAGCAGTTATCGCTACACACGTAAAAATAGCCGTGAGCCTGATGCTGACCGTGCCATCAAACGCAGTCTTGTCAGTGAAGTCTGGAACACTAATGATGGTTCTGCCTGGCACCAGAAATATCGCCACGTTGGTGTATCTGATGCAGACTGATTGGCCACAGACGGCGAATCAGCCGCAGACAAGAACAACACGTCCGAGCGTAGGATTGCCTTCGACATACGCATGGGCCTGAGCCGCATCGGCAAGCGGAAAGGTCCGATCTATGAGCACCTCAAGCCTCCCATCGGCTGCCTGCTCCAACATCCGGGAAACCGTCTGATGAACCTCGGGCTTTTCAAGCTGCGTTCCCATAAATACGCCGAACAACGACTGATTCGCCTGAAGCGCGGGCCACAGCTCAACCTGCAGCGTCGGTCCACCGGCGTTGCCGACGAATACCAAGCGGCCCTCCGGACGCAACATCCTCAGGGAGTCCTGCATGGTTGTTCCCACCGGGTCCACAACAAGGTCGACACCTCGGGCCTCGGTCAAGCGCATGACCGTATCCACCACGTCAACTCTCCGACGGTCAATTGCATGATCCAATCCAAGTGCCGCTAAGTGTTTGCCCCTTTCCACGCCGGATACCGTCCCGAGCACTGTTGCACCAGCCTGATGTGCGAGCTGTACAGCGGCGCTTCCCACACCACCAGCCGCCGCCTGGATCAGGACGGCTTCGCCACGCTTCAAGTCGCCGCGGGCGAAAAGGCAGTGATGCGCGGTTCCGTATGCGATCGGCAATGCTGCTGCGACCGCCATGTCGAGACCCTTCGGTACCAGCCAAGTCTTGCTCGCGGCTACGGCGCGCAATTCGGCATGCGAGCCCGACACATCGAAGCTCGTGACCTTCTGACCAACCTTACGGTCATGAACATCGCAGCCCACTGAAACGACCTCGCCAGCTGCCGCATAGCCAATGACGTAGCCAGGATAAGGCGGCGGCAATGACGCGCGGTTGATCAGGTCTCCTCTTTCCAGGGCGACAGTCTCTACCCGAATGACAACGCCGTTGGGCGGACAGACTGGGTCGGGAACATCCGTATAACGAAGGACATCCGGTGATCCGGGTTGATCGTAGACAACTGCTTTCATCGCTTCCCTCGACCGAACTGATTCAGGATGCCGAGTCGCGCGGCGTAGTGGGCCTTGCCGTTCAAGCGTTCGATTGACACTCGGTCATCGTCACCGGCGGCGCACTGCAAAGTGCAATATCCAAGCTCGTTCACCGTTCTTACTCCTCCTCACATTAGAGACTTTCCCTCCGTTATGAGTTTTCGTTGATGTCACCAAGCGGTAATGACCACAGTCTGCGCGGTCAGCCCTGTTGAATTTTCGACTGGCAGAAAGCCCCGTAACGCTTAGGGCAGCCTGGCAATCACCTTAATCTCAAACTGGAATCCGTAAAGCCACGTCACGCCGATCCCGGTCAACGTGGGGTAAGGTGCTTCCCCCCAATATTCTGGCAGAATACTCCAGATAGCGTCGAGGTTCGACTCGGGATCGACGACAAAGAGGGTTACATCAACCACGTCATCGAATGTGCAGCCCGCAGCCGTGAGAACAGCATTAAGGTTATCGAATGCCAGCCTGACCTGCGCTTTTATATCCTGTTCAGGCGACCCATCCGCGCGGCTACCAACCTGCCCCGAAACAAACAAGAAGCCATTAGATTTGATGGCCGGTGAATACCGATTGCGCTCATAGAGCGCCTGCCGACCGAAGGGAAAAACTGCTTCGCGTGTTGTCATGTTTGTACCTTTGCAATGGGGCGAAATCAGCCCAGTGAACAAAAAGACACTTTACAGGTGCGAGATCGGGTGGATAAACAAGCGACTTTGTCCTTCATTGTTTGTAAAATCCAAACAATCTGTGAAAAGAAAGGACACGGAATGGATCGTTTCGATGCGATGCGCGCCTTTGCGCGTGTGGTGGAGGCAGGTAGCTTTACAAAGGCTGCCCAAACGCTTCATATGAGCAAAACCACGGTGACGCAACTCATTCAGCAGTTAGAAGCGCGCCTGCGCGTCAAATTACTCCATCGCACCACCCGCAAGCTCAGCGTCACTCCTGAGGGAGCGGCCTACTACGAGCGCGTCATCCGCCTCTTGGCGGACATGGACGATGCTGAAACCAGCCTGTCCAGTGCGGCGATTACGCCCAGGGGACGGCTACGGGTGGATATGCCCAGTCCGTTGGCCCGCCTTGTCATAGTGCCGGCGCTACCGGCTTTCCACATGCGCTACCCGGATATCCAGTTCGACATGGGCGTGAGCGACCGGGTGGTGGATCTGATCGGCGACAACGTGGATTGCGTCTTGCGCGGTGGCGAAATCAACGACCAGTCCCTGATCGCACGCCATGTCGGCGATTTGCAAATCGGCGCCTACGCCGCGCCGAGTTATGTGGAACGCCTTGGCGCCCCTGTGCATCCGCGAGAGCTGGAAAACACCGACCATCGCATAGTGGGATTCTTGTCCTCACGCACCGGTAAGATTGCGCCTCTGGCGCTGCACTGTGAGAGTGAACATATTGAAATCAAGAGCAGCTATGTGCTCGCTGTGGATGATGGTAATGCTTACCTCGAAGCTGGGTTAGCGGGGTTAGGCGTGATTGCGCTGCCAACCTATATGGCGGCAGCACATCAGGCTTGTGGCGCCTTGATTCCGTTATTTGAACAATGGCGTATTAATCCAATGCCCCTGTACTTGGCATTTCCGCCGAACCGCCATGTCAACGCCAAACTGCGAGTGTTTATTGATTGGATCATTGAATTGATGCAGCAGCATGCCCCGAATGCCAACAATAAGTAACTACATTCCAGCCCCCTGATTCGCTCATCAGCGTCGATTGGTGGTCTTGACAGGAGGAAGATTCTGAAATGGCTTAATTATTAGTCAGTTACTTGTTTTCATGCATCCTTGCGAATCCCTATTTGTACATCAGAGTTGGGGTCAGGTTGGTTCGATAATGGTGTGACCCCCAAATGTCTCTTCCAACGCGCAAATCCGCAGTCTCAAAGCAAAATCCAAACCCTGCAAAGTCGCCTATTCTCATGGCCTGTATCCTTTCCGCCTGGTCGTCAACGTCGCAAAATAAGCACGCCTGCGACCAACTGTCGAGAGGACCGGACAGTCAGCAGATGAGTCGAGAATGTACATTTTTCTGATAATGGCTTTATCAATAAAATCGCAAGGATTAAGATAATTCCTCACAATGATAATGAGAATTATTTGCTTTAGTTGGGGTATTAAAATGAACGGAAATTATTTCGCAGATAAAGTATCAAACACATTATTAATTCCACTAGCCTGTAAGGCAGAAGAAAGCAGGCAGAAACATCCCATCATCGTAGACAATGTCGCTTGTGATATTCTGGAAAAAACACATTTCGATATTAAAAAATACAAAAATAAAAAAACCAGTCGAGTGGGTACCGCTATCAGAGCAAAATATTTTGACAGTGAAGTCATCGCGTTTATTGGTAAAAACGAAAAGCCGGTGATAATTAGCTTAGGTTGCGGATTAGATGCTAGATATCAAAGAATCGGCGATATAGCAAAAAAAGCAAAATTTTATTATATCGATTTAGCGGACGTGATCGAGGCCAGAAAAAAACTCATCCCCTGCCATGAAAATGAAAAATACCTGGCGGGGTCTATTTTGGATAACGGCTGGATCGATGAAGTGAAAAGAGAGTTACATCATGACGAAAATCTGTTTTTTCTTATAGAAGGCGTTTTGATGTACTTTCCTGAAAAACAAGTGAGAAATATATTTAATAACCTTTGTGAAAATTTCAGTAAAAGCAGAATAATTTTTGACATGCTTAATTCATGGCTAAGTAAAAACTCCGCGAAACATGACACAGTGAAAAACTCAGGCGCTGAATTCTCATTTGGTCTTGATGATGAAAAAGAAATTGAACGCTGGAATCATAAATTAATCTACGTAAAGACAAAGCTTTTTACTGAGTTCAACGAACACAAGAAAATGGGTAAAATTATCTCGTTTATGATGGCGCATGTTGATAGATATAAAACAGCATCAAAAATGGTGACTTACACGATAAAATAGTAACTAACCGCATGACTTGGCGCGCATTTTTATCTTGCATCCCCGGTGAGCGTTTATTGGCGCTCGCCGGATCATGAGCCGACTGAAATAAACCAGGCCGCCAAAATTTTCGTCCGCCTACAATACGCTGACCAACGCACAGGCGGTGGTTAAGCGCTATAAACCGCCGGTCGTCGGCGCTATCCGCGCACATCATTCACAGCCAGGACGGCGTTAAACAATCACGCCAAACCATTTTTTGCAGGCCAGCTTGCCGCTGACGGTAAAGTTAACTTCCCGAAATCCCGGTACTCTGGCTAACCATCCTTTTTGTTCGCAATGAATTAAAAAGACCGCACCGGCGTCTCCACCAAGATGAAATCGCCTTTCGCTCCAGTCAAGACAGGCGCAGCACGCTTTACGCCGTGTTTTGGGATTCAACGTCATGCCTAACTGTTGGAACTGTTTTTGCCCTGTCGGCGTGACCGAACTGCCATCAGCGGTCAACCAGCTTTCGGCGATCATAAAATCATAAATTTTAACCGCGATTTCGCCGGCTAAATGGTCATAGCAGGTTCGGGCTTTCCGTAACGAGGGAGGCGTACTGGCTTTGGCTTCTGACTCGGATCGCCATGAAACGCCCATGATTTTTTCAATCAGGTCGGCAATATCCTTCCCGGCCAGACGATAATAACGATAACGCCCCTGAGAAAGACAGGAAATCAGATTCCCACTGACTAGACGCCCCAGATGGGCGCTGGCGGTGGAAGAGGCGATATCCGCCACGGCACTCAGCTCCGTGGCCGTCCACGCCCGACCATCCATCAACGCACAGAGCATTTTTACGCGGGAAGGATCGGAAATGGCGGCCGCGACCGCCGCCATCGAACGCTCAAGCGCATCGCTATTCTCTGCCGACTCAATATGTTTAAGCATATTATTCAGACCCTGCCGCCCATGTTTACGTCACCCGGCCGACAACCATAGCATCGTCGGTCACCAGAATCAGCGGATTTGAACGCTCGCTGTATCGCGGAAGAATAATCAACATCATGGCTCCGCGCTTTCTCTGCTCGCCGACGAATACTCTCTGGTCATCCGGGCGATGCGAATGTGATAAAAAGAGAAGATAGACTTACGTCCTTCAGCCTGAGCCGCCTGATGCAGGACGTTTCTTTTCCATTGCAATACCGCGTGTTCATCCCGCCACCAGGACAACGAAAGGATCTTCCCCGGCGTGGTCAGGCTCTGGAAGCGCTCGATGGATATAAATCCATCAATATCGGCTAATAGCGGCTTTAATTCCGCGGCAAGCTGGAGATAGCGCCCTTGTTGCGTATCAACCACATCCGCCTCGAAAAGCACTGCAATCATATTTCCGTCCTCTGGTATATCGAAAGGACATGACTTTAACGTTTTCTGCCCTGCACACTTCGATGCAGAGCGAAATATGAATGTGGTCTGAGACAGAGATAAGTCACGCAGGATTCTTCAACCGGCGCCCGTCTTACCCGCCGGCAATCAACAATGAAAATAGTTTTTCTCCAGTATCGATACGCCATCGTCGATCGCTTTATGGATCGATTTCACGCAGCGTTCGCTATCTCCTTCCGCCAATGCCAGCAACAGTTCATCGTAATTGTGCTGACGATGAACAATCTCCGCCGACTGCGGATAAAGGTAGTTGAAACAGGGGCCAATCTGCACCCATAGCTGTTCGATCAGCGAAACCAGCGTCGGCATATCGGCATAGCCATACAGCGTAAAACGAAATTCCCGGTTCGCCTTGAGGGATTCTTCAATATTCTGCACCATCTTGTTGGAACGAAACTGACTGTTCAGCGCGGTCAAATGCGCCAGTTTATCGGCATCCATCGCTCTGGCCGCCTGCGCCGCCGCCAGCCCCTCCAGCTGTTTACGGATCAGGGTAATTTCCTGATACTGACTCAACGGCATCACCGGCACTAAAAACGCTTTTGCCGGGGTTGCCTCCAGCGCGCCGGCCGACACCAAGCGCAACAAGGCTTCACGCACCGGCGTGACGCTGGTGCCCAACTGCGCGGCGATCTCGCTGGTCACCAGACGAGCGCCGGGTTTCAGCATGCCGACCATCAACGCGCCCTTCAGTTGGGCCTCTACCTGCATGGTCAGACTGAGGCGCTGAGCCTTTCCCATCCCGAACATATAACTTTTTCCTTTAGTTAAAAGATGACTTTGCTTTTGCAGTTTAATCATTAGCCTGCTAATAACATATTATATAGGATATATCCTGTATTTGCAGTCGGCGGCATTCGTCCAAATATGTGACGAATAGCGCATCTCCAATGCTTACCGTCAGCCCTTCGGGCTTCGTTTTGGGAACGATCATAATGAAAAAATCCGCCTTAACATTCGCTTCACTGGCAATACTGTCAGGTCTGCTATCACCCTTGTCGATGGCTGCGGAGCTGACGATTGCGCAACCCGCTTCCGCCACTGCGATGGACCCCGGTTTTCTCAAAGAATCCGCCACGCTGGTGGATAATGTCTTCGATACGCTGGTATTACGCGATTCACAGATGAAACTCCAGCCCGGATTGGCGACATCGTGGAAAGCCATTAATGACACGACCTGGGAATTTACGCTGCGCCAGGACGTGAAATTTACCAATGGCGAAGCCGTCAATGCGCACGCCGTGAAGTTCTCTATCGACCGCATCCTCGATCCGGCCAACCATGCGCCGACTATATCCTATATTCGCACCATTAAATCGGTAGAAGCGACCGGCGAGTATCAGGTGCGCTTTCATACCGACGGGCCGGATCCCTTGCTGCCGACGCGTCTGAGCCGTTATCCGGCTTATATCGTGCCGCCGCAATACGTCGAGAAAGTCGGCGCATCGGAATTCGCCCGCAAGCCGATCGGCAGCGGCGCTTACCGGGTCGAAACATTTATTCCTGATGAAAAAGTGGTGATGCAGGCCAATGCCGCCTACTGGCGCGGCAAACCGGCGATTGACACCGTCACCTGGCGTCCGATACCGGAAGCCACCGCGCGCATCACCTCGCTGTTGACAGGCGAAGTGCAGCTCGTCGACAGCGTACCGGTGGATTTGGTGCCGGCGCTGAAAAACAAACCGGGTATCCATTTAGAGCAGGTAAAAGGCGGCGGACTGACCATCTATCTGGGGCTCAAGAACGATCAAAAACCGCTGGACGATGTCCGCGTTCGCCAGGCGCTGTCGCTGGCGCTGAACCGCGACGCCTATACCAGCCAGCTGTTGCATGGCTTCGGCGCGCCCACCGGCACCATGGCCGGCGCGAAAGACTTTGGCTACCAGCCGATAGCCGCGCCGGCGCAGGATATCGCCAAAGCGAAATCCCTGCTTGCGCAGGCAGGCTATCCGGACGGCTTTACCCTGCGTTTCCAGGCGCCGCGCCGCTATATCGCCAGCGCCGATGTCGCGCAGGCGATAGTGCAGGATCTGGCCAAAATCGGGGTCAAACTCCAGTTGGAAGTGCCGGAATGGTCGGTTTACACCCAGCAGGTGGCGGCGAAGAAACAGGCGCCGATCTATATGCTGGCCTGGGGCTCGACGCAAACGCTGGATGCCGATGCGGCGTTATATCCGATCCTGCATTCGGGCGAACCCTATTCGACGGTCAGCCTGCCCGAACTGGATAAATTACTCAACGAAAGCCGCCTGACGGTAGATGCCGTGAAACGCGAAAAAATATTGCAGCAGATCCAGGAGGTCGTTGCGCAACAGCAGCCGCTGATCCCGCTCTATCGCGAGGATTCGCTCTATGCCAGCAGCGATGCGCTGACGTTCACCGGTCGCGCCGACGCCCGTATCCCGCTGTTCGACCTGAGGCTGAAATGATCGCTCAGGGGGATGCATTAAACAGGAAGCCGCGCCGCCGTTTTTACGGCGACGGCGTTATCGGCGGACTACTGCTGGCGATAACCCTCGCCGCGGCGCTGTTATCCCCCTGGCTGCCCCTGCCCGACCCGCTGGCCAACAATCTGGCGGACGTCTTCCTGCCGCCGGGCAGCGATACCGCCTCGGGCATGCACTGGCTGGGAACCGACCAACTGGGGCGCGATATGCTGGCGCGCATCCTTTCCGGCGCCCGGTTATCATTATTCGTGGTGCTGATGGCGGCGGCGATCGCCGCGGTTATCGGCAGCCTGCTCGGCATGCTGGCGGGCTATGCCGGCGGCTGGCTGGATGCGCTGATAATGCGCCTGATCGATATCCAACTGGCGGTGCCGTTTATTCTGTTAATCCTGCTGGTGATGGCGCTGTTCGGCACTTCGCTAAGCAATATCATCATCATTATGGGCGTCAGCAGCTGGGCGATTTACGCCCGCGTCGCCCGCGCCAAAACATTGGAAATTCGTGAGCTGGAATATATCGAATCGGTGCGCGCCATGGGCTTTTCCACGCCGCGCATTTTGCTGCGTCACGTGTTGCCGAATCTCGCCGCGCCGCTGATTGTCCTGTTGACGCTGGATATCCCGCGGCTGATCGTCCTTGAAGCCTCCATCGGCTTTCTCGGCATGGGGATCCAGCCGCCGACGCCGACGCTGGGCAATCTGATCGGCGAAGGCCGTTCTTATATGCTGCTGGCGCAGTGGCTGGTGCTGTATCCGGGGCTGGCGATCGCCGCGCTGGTGGTCGGCTGCAATCTGGTGGGCGACAGCCTGCTGCGTAAAACCCGCACAAGGCTGGACTGATATGGCGAGATATGTGCTGTCCCGCATCGGGCAATCGATTCTGGTGATGTTCGGCGTATCGATTCTGATTTTTTACAGTCTCCATCTGACCGGCGACCCGGCGGCGGTGATGATGCCGCCCGGCTCCACGCAGCAGGAGATCGATCATTTCCGCCATAGCATGGGGTTCGATCGCCCGCTGCTGTGGCAATACGGCCATTACCTGTCCGGCGTGCTGCAAGGGGATTTCGGCGATTCGCTGCGCTACAGCCAGCCGGTCACCCGGCTGATCGGCGATCGCGTTCCCGCCACCTTATTACTCGCCGTCACCGCGCTGGCCTGGAGCACGCTGCTCGGCTTGACGCTCGGCATCATCAGCGCGCTGCGGCCAAACAGCATCTGGGATCTGTTATCGCGTCTGCTGGCCTTCTCCGGCCAGGCGGTGCCGGTATTCTGGCTAGGTCTGTTGCTGATCCTGTTGTTCAGTCTGGATTTGCGCTGGCTGCCGTCCGGCGGTTACGGCACGGCGAGCCACCTGGTTATGCCCGCCGTCAGCCTTGGCGCGTACTACATGAGCGCCATCGCCCGTCTGGTGCGCGCCAGCCTGATCGACGTCATGCAGCAGGATTACATCCGCACGGCCCGCGCCAAAGGGCTGAGCGCCTGGCGCATTCTGGTGCGCCACGGCTTGCGTAACGCGCTGATCCCGGTGGTCACCGTTCAGGGCATGTACTTCGCCTCGCTATTGGGCGGCGCGCTGGTGACGGAAATCATTTTCGCCTGGCCGGGCATCGGTCGTTTGGCGGTGCAGGCGATCCAGAATCGCGACTTCCCGCTGGTGCAGGCCATCGTATTGCTGGCGGCACTGGTGTTTGTGGCGGTAAACCTGATCATCGACCTGCTCTATGTGTTGCTCAATCCGAGGATACGGCTGTGAAAACGCGGGATGCCCTGTTACCGGCGACGCTGGCGTTACTCGACCAGATTACGCCTTTTCGCAGCGTTGCCGGTCAAATCGAACAGCAACGCGCGCTGGCGCAGTGGCTGGAAGCGTGGCTGGTTAGCGAAGTCGGCGCGCAGCCGGTATTGCCGGTCGCGCAACAGCGCGGCCAGAGCGCGCCGCCGCTGGTACACGTGCGTATCGACAGCGGCGCCGATAAAACGCTGGTGCTGTACAACATGTACGATGTGATGCCCGCCGATGAAGCGGGCTGGGACGTTTCGCCCTTTGTCGGCGGCATTCGCCGCTGGCCGGAACTGGGCGACGTCTACATTTCCCGCGGGGCGGAAAATAATAAAGGGCCGCTGGCCGGCATGCTCACGGTGATTAAAGCGCTGCGCGACAGCGGTAAGCTGGCGGTCAATCTGGAAATTATTCTCGAAGGCGAAGAAGAGACAGGCAGCGGTCAACTGCGTCGCTATCTGGCGCAGACGCCCTGCCCGATCGCGCCCGCTCTCGCGGTGCTGTTCCCTTCCCTGTGCGAATATGGCGGCGGCCAGCCGCGCGTCTATCTGGGGTTTACCGGTCTGAGCGGCGGACGCCTGACGGTTAAAGGCGGCGACTGGGGCGGCCCGCAGACGGCTATCCACGCCAGTAACGCCAGTTGGATCGCCAATCCGGCCTGGCGGCTGGTGCAGGCGTTGCAGGCCATCGCGCCGGCGGAGCGCAACGGCGTTGTCGCGACCGTCACCCCTGACGACGAAGCCAATAGTCTGCTCGCCGAACTGGCCGCCGACTTCAGTATCGCGGACGAACTGCGCTTTCGCCGCAGCCGGCGTCTGACGCTGAGCGGCGATACCCTGAGCTGCCTGCAAACCTTTCTCGGCAGCGCGGTGCTCAATCTATCCGAAATCAAAACCTCTCCGACGGGGGCGCGCGGCGTCATCCCGCCGTTCGCCGAGGCGGAGCTGGCCTGGCGCACGCCTCCCGGCATCGACGGCGCGCGGTTAATCGACGACGCGTCTCGCCGCCTGGCCGACCCCGCGCTGGCCGGCGCCGAACTGACGCTGGACGACAGCTATCCCGGATACCGCTTCACCCTCGACGCGCCGGGCGTTAGCCAACTGCTCGCCAGCTACCGGCGGTTTGGCGCGCAGCCGCAAGTCTGGCCGTGGGCGCCCGGCTGCGCCCCCGCCTATGCTTTTGCGCCGATCGCGCCCGCTTTTTTAATCGGCGGCCTCGGCCACGGCGGTAATGCGCATGGCGTTAATGAATTCATCACGCTGCACGGTTTGCGGCGTTTTGTTGAGTCCCTGAACGATTGGCTGACCCGTTTTACCGCGTCGGCCGACCGTTCGCTTACGTAGCCAACGCAGGACAATCGTTGTCTCGGATTTCAGGATTAAATAATGAAAAATGTTGATGATTTTGAACGTGTCGCACTAGGTTTTTTCCCAACGCCGTTAGAAGCGCTCAACCGGTTCGGCGACGCGCTGGGGATCAACTTGAGCATCAAGCGCGATGATTACACCGGTTTCGGCGGCGGCGGCAACAAAGTGCGCAAACTGGAATACCTGATGGCCGACGCCCGTCGCCAGAACGTCGATGTAGTCATTACCACCGGCGGACATCAGTCCAACCATGCGCGCATGGTGGCGGCGGCGGCGCGGAAATTCGCCATGAAGCCGGTGCTGGTGCTGCGCGGCGACGCGCCGCAAACCTATCAGGGGAATCTGCTGCTGGATAAGCTGTTCGGCGCGCAACTCCAGTTTCTCGATCCCGATGCCTACTTCACGCAAATCGACGGCGCGATGCAGGCCCATGCCGATGCGGCGGCGGCGCGAGGCGAAAAAGCGCTGATTATCCCTCTGGGCGGGGCGACGCCGCTGGGCGCGCTGGGCTATGTGCGGGCGATCGAGGAGATGGATGCGCAGCTGAAGGCCGGCGACCAGCCGCCGCCGCAGTTTATCGTCGCGCCGACCGGCTCCGGCGGCACGCTGGCCGGACTCTATGTCGGCGCGCGTCGCTACTGGCCGCAGACCAAAATCATCGGCATCAGCGTCAGCGCCAAAGCGCCGTGGTTCCAGACGCGCATCTCCGCCATGGCGCAGGAGTGCGCCGATTTGCTGGCCTGGCCGCAGCGCTGGACGCCGGAGGATATCTGGATAGAGGACGACTACGTCGGCGCGGCCTACGGCGTGCCTTCGGCCGGCGGCATCGACGCCATTTACCGCGTCGCGCAGGATGAAGGCGTGCTGCTGGATCCCGTTTACACCGGCAAGGCGATGCACGGTCTGATCGATTTGACCGCGCAGGGAAAAATCCCGGCCGGCGCCAGCGTGATATTCGTTCACTGCGGCGGCTCGCCCGCGCTCTACCCCTTCGCCCAGACGTTGCTGGAGCGCTAGCATGCCGCCGGCCTTGCGTTATCTGGATCGTCAGGCCGTCGTCCGGCTGGGCGGTGCCGACCCGCGCCAAGCCTATGACGACGTGGTCGAGGTGGTGAAGCTGATGCGGCGCGGAGAGGCGCAGATGACGCCGGAATCCCATGTCGATCTGGCGACGCCGCGCGGCAAAGCCTATGCGCTGCCGGCCGGCGTGGGCGGACGATTTAATGCCGCGGGCGTAAAATGGACGGTGCATCGTCCGCAAAGAACGGATGCGTTGCCGCAGGCGATGGCGACGACGCTGATTAACCGTCTGTCCGACGGCCTGCCGCTCGGCATCGTGGAGAGCGCGGCGCTGACCGCCGCCCGCACCGCCGCCGTGTCGGCCGTCGCCTTACGCCATGCGGCGCCGCGCGCGATACGGCGCGTGCTGCTGCTCGGCGCCGGCGTACAGGCGCAGGCGCACATTGAGATGCTGCGGGCGCTGTTCCCGACGCTGGAAAAGCTGGTGTGGTGGAACCGAACGCCGGAGACGCCGCAACGTCTTTTCTCTTCCCTGCCCGCCTTGCCGTGGCCGGTGGAATTTCCCGACACGCTCAGCCAGGCACTACAGACGGACTATGACGCGCTGCTCGCCTGCACCAGCGCGGCCGCGCCGATTCTCGGGCCGGATGCGCTGCGTCAGGGCGGCATCGTGTTGCAAACCGGCTACCATGAAATGCAGTTCAGCGGCATCCGTCAGGCCGGCAAAGTGGTGGTCGACCAGTGGGGCGAATTCTGCCGCACCAGCGCGAAAAGCCTGTTCCAGATGTACCGCGCCGGCGAATTCGAACCCCGCCGGGTAGCCGCCGACCTCGGCCAACTGCTGATCGACGGCTGGCGCAGCGAGACGAACGATAGCGTCTATTTCTCTTCGTTCGGCCTCAACGTATTTGATATCGCCCTGGCCGCCCGCGTATTGCAGGAAGCCGAACGCCGCGCCGACGGCGCCCTACTCCCTTTGTTGCAGAGGAATACCGATGTTGATTAAAGCCGAGGATTTGCTGCGTCGCCTGCGCGCCGGCGAACGATTCGCGCTGTTGGATACCCGCGATCGCGCCGATTGGCTGGCCGGTTCGTTGCCGGCAGCCGGTCATTTCAACGTATATGACTATTTTATCGACGACTGCACCGACGACGGCATCAACGCGATGGCCGACGACGTCACGGCGGGCTGGCGACGGCTGGGCGTGGCCAGCGACGTGACGCCGGTTTTTTTCGAACAGCAAACCGGCATGCGCTCGCCGCGCGGCGCGTGGTTTGCCTGGCTGATCGGCCGCGGCGATGCGGTGGTGCTCGACGGCGGCGTGGAGGCCTGGCTGGCGGCGGGCGGTCGGCTTTCTCCGGGGTCGGGGAGCGACAGCGCGGTGGCGCATCAGCCGCAGCGCGGCGTGGCGACCCGCTTTGCGCGCGACCTGACGGCCAGCCGCCGGCAGGTGCTTGACGCCGATGGCCGCCGCGACGTAATCCTTGACGCCCGGCGTCCCAGCGAGTTCGACGGCAGTTTCGTCCATGACTGCTGCCATCGCGCCGGGCGCATTCCCGGCGCAAAATTACTGTTTTGGGAAGATGTGGTTAACGACGGCGAGTTTCGTTCGCCGGAGGATATCGCCCAACGCGCCGCCGCGGCGGGATTGCATCCCGACCAGCGGATCGCCATTTATTGCCATCGCGGCGCCCGGGCCGCCACCGTACTGGTCGCGCTGCGCCTGGCCGGCTACCGGCATCTGGCGGTGTATGTCGGTTCCTGGCATGAGTGGGCGGAACATGACGAACTGCCCATCAAACAAGGAACTCAGGACGCCTGACGCAGGCGCAAAGCCCGACCGATATCCGGCGCCGCGTCCAGCAGTTGACGCGTATACGCATGCCGCGGCGCATTCAGAATCTGTTCGGTGACGCCGCTTTCCACGATCTTGCCGCGATACAACACCACCACCCTGTCGCACAGCTGGCGCACGGCGCTCAGATCGTGGCTGATAAACAGCACGCTCAGCCCCAACTGTTCACGCAGACGATCGAGCAACGCCAATATCTGGCCGCGCACCGATAAATCCAGCGCCGAAACGGCTTCGTCCGCCACCAGCAAATCCGGTTCAAGCGCCAGCGCGCGCGCAATCGCAATCCGCTGACGCTGACCGCCGGAAAAGGCGGCGGGCAAACGGCGGGCGTGATGGGGTTCCAGCCCCACCAGCGCCAGCAAAGCGTCGACGCGCGCCTGGATCTGATCGGCCGGACGCAATTTATACACGCGCACCGGCTCGGCGATCTGTTCGCCGATGGTCATTTTCGGGTTCAGGCTGGCGTACGGATCCTGAAAGATAATCTGCGCCCGACGCCTTAACAAACGCTGTCTGCCTTGTGAACTGACTTCATCGCCATCAAAGGTGATTTTCCCGCTATCCACCGGAATCAGGCCGATTGCCGCCCGGCCCAGCGTAGTTTTTCCCGATCCTGATTCACCGATCAGGCCGACGATTTCCGCTCTGCCGATATTCATTGAGGTGGGGAACAACACGGTATGGCGCTGCGCCGGGAAAAACGGCAGGCGATTTTTTTGAGGGTAGCTTTTCGTCAGGCATTCGATGCTGACCAGCGGCGCGGCCTGCCCGTCAGGCGCTCGCGTCGCTCTGGGTTGCGGCTGCGAGGCCGCGATCAGTTTGCGCGTGTAGTCATTCTGCGGCTGCGTGAGCAAGGTCGGCACCTCGCCCTGCTCGACGATGCGGCCGCGATACATCACGCAGGCGCGGTCGGCATAACGGGCCACCACGCTGAGATCGTGGGTAATCAGCAGGATCCCCATCGCCATTTCACGCTGTAAGGTCTGTAATAACGCCAGAATTTGCGTTTGGATGGTGGCATCCAGCGCGGTGGTCGGTTCGTCGGCAATCAGCAACGACGGCTTGCAGCTAATGGCGCTGGCGATCATCACCCGCTGCCGCATGCCGCCGGAAAGCTGGTGGATGTACTGCCGGGCGCGCAGCGCCGGATTAACGATGCCGACGCGATCCAGCAGCGCCACCGCCTCGCTCTGCGCCTGTTTCCAACTGAGCTTTTGATGGCGCACCAGCACTTCGGCAATCTGTTCGCCGACTTTCAGCACCGGGTTCATGCTGGTCATCGGCTCCTGAAAGATGGTCGCCATGCGCTGGCCGCGCAGATGAGAGGCAAACGGCGAGCCGGGTCTGGCGATCGTCTGCCCCTCAAACCGGATTTCCCCGCCGGTCTGATGCACGCCCGACGGCAACAATCCCATTAACGCAAGCGAGGTCAGCGTCTTGCCGGATCCCGACTCGCCGACCAGCGCCACGATTTCACGCCGGGCGACGGAAAAACACAGGTCTGTCGCCAGCGACGAGCCGCTTTCCGTGCCGATGCTAAGGTTATCGACGTCGAGTAAAGAATCCGAGAGCGCCATCTTTCTGCCCCAAAACGGTTGGTTAGATTATACCCCGAGAATATATCCTATATTCTTGCGCGGCAAGGCGCCGGTTAGGCCGTTTGGTTATGACTCAGATGGATATTTTTTATGACGGGCTTCCCTGCCCGTCACCCGTTGGGCCGTCGCAAGCGACGTTTAAAATCGCTCCCGGCGATTTTTTATGACGGCTTCCCTGCCCGTCACCCGTTGGGCCGTCGCAGGCGACGTTTAAAATCGCTCCTGGCGATTTTTTATGACGGGCTTCCCTGCCCGTCACCCGTTAGGCCGTCGTAAGCGACGTTTAAAATCGCTCCCGGACTGAGGAATCGCCAGAAATCAGAGTATGGAATATCTATAAGCACAGTGAGAGTTTCGTGCGCACTAACCTCAGTCGATTTCTGCCACCGTCGCAGCACGCGCCCGACACGGGGCGGTTCAGTCGCCGCCGCCCCATGACCCCGGGCTTTTCGCGAAATCGCGTCGCTACGCGATGCCTTCGGCGTTCGTGACCGCGGATCGGGCCGCCATTGACGCGCTCCCGGCGCGGCACTGGCTTTCGCGGCGTCCATGCCGCTCACCCGGCGGTCACACCCACCTCAGCGCAATTTTTTACGCGAAGAAAAACCTTTAAAAGACAAAATCCTGCTATCTAAGACGATACTTAATTATTTTCTGGAGATTCCTCAGGATCCCGGCGTCAACAGGCTTACAATCGGTGTTATTTTTATCGCCTCAGGAAAATTTATATGAAGAAATCAACGCTAAAGGCGGCGCTTACGGCGTTTTGCGCCCTCTGGTGGCTTCCCGCCGCCCCCGCGCTTGCCGACGCCGACGATCAATATAGGCTGGAGAAAGTGGTTATGCTGAGCCGCCACGGCGTTCGCGCGCAGACCAACAGCCAAAAGCTGAATCAGGCCACCGGGAAGCAATGGCCCCAGTGGAATGTTCAGGACGGCCACCTTTCCGGGCATGGTTACGCCGGCATCGTCAATCAGGCCGGCTATCAAATTACGCTCTGGCGCGATGCGGGGCTGCCGCTCGGTGCCGGCTGTCCCTCACCCGGCCAGGTGTTTGCCTGGGCCAGCCCGTTGCAACGCACCCGGGCGACGGCGCAGGCCCTGCTTGACGGCATGTTTCCCGGCTGCGGCCTGTCCGCCGGCAGCACGGTTGAAAAACAGGATCCGTTGTTTCAAAGCGCCGACATGGCATTATCCAAACCGAACGGCGCGCTGGTCAGACAGCAGATACTCGAACGCATGGGCGGCAGCGAAGAGGCCGTCGCCAAACGCTATCAGCCCGACGTTGAACGCCTGCGTCAGGCCGTTTGCGCCGACGCCGCCTGCGCATTCCTGGATGAACCCTGGCGACTGGTTGAAAAAGAAGACCGCTTCTCGCTAAAAGGCCCGCTATCCGCAGGCGCCAACATCGGCGAAACCATCCGCCTGCAATACAGCGAAGGGTTGCCGTTAAGCCAGGTGGCTTTCGGTCATGCCGTCAACGCCCGACAGGTGGCGGCGCTGATGGCGCTACATGCCGCTAAATACGATATGGTCAGCGATACCCCGGAACTGGCTCGCCACGGCGGCACGTTGCTGATGACGCAGCTTGCGGCGGCATTAACGCAGGGAACGCCATTGGCGCCAGCGGCAACGGCGCAACCCGCCGCCCTGCTGACGCTGCTGATCGGTCATGACACCAATATCGCGCAGATTCAAACCATGCTGAACTTCAAGTGGACGCTGGGGGAATATCCGCAAAATGATATTCCGCCCGGCGGCAGTCTGGTTTTTGAACGCTATCGCGATACCCGCAGCGGCGAGGCGCTGGTTCGGCTGTCATTCACCGCCATGTCGCTGGATCAATGGCGCAACCTCAGCCGCTTCGACGCCGCGCACCCATTACTCAGCGCGGATTATGCCGACGATGCCTGCCGAAAAACCGCGATAGGGACGCTGTGTCCGCTTGGGCATATGGTACAGGTGATGGAAAACTCGATGGCGACGGGGATCCGTGCGCCGCAGGCCATTTTTCATTAACCGCAAACAGGCGACCCTCTATCGGTCGCCTGTTCTGATGTTCGCGAAAATCTTAGCGCGCTAACATCAGCGAGCGGCGGCTGACGTCGCCTTATCAAGCACCGTCTGGATCATCGCCGCCAGTTCGTTAATTTCGAATTTCGCCACATAGCCATCCGCGCCCACCTTGCGGACGTGATCTTCATTCGCGCTGCCGGACAGCGAAGAGTGGATAATCACGGGAATATTTTTCAGAAAATCGTCGTGCTTGATATTCCGCGTCAGGGTAAAACCATCCATCTCAGGCATTTCCAGGTCGGTGAGCACAAAGGCGATTTTGTCCGAAATCGGCCGGCCTTCCTGCTGGGCTTCTTGCGCCATCGCCTTGATCTTTTTCCAGGCTTCCAGCCCGGTCACATGCATCACCGACGGAATCGACATCATTTTCAGCCCCTGCTCAAGCAGCGAACGCGCGACTTTGGAATCCTCGGCGACGATGGCGACCGCCCCCGGTTTAATGGGAAATTTCTTCGTTTCCATATTATCGATATGAACATCGCGATCCACGGGGATGATGTCATGCAAAATCTGCTCGACATCCAGCACCAGGGCCAGGCGATTGCTCTCTTTATCGCTGTCGAGACGGGCGATGCTGGTGACATGACGACTGCTGACGCCCGCTTCGGCCGTCAATACCTGCCCCCAGTCAAGACGAACGATATCGTCAACGGATTCGACGGCAAATGCCTGGGTGCTGCGCGCGTATTCCGTCACCAGCAGAATATTAAGGCCGGTGGCGGGTACGCAGCCCGCAACGGCCGGAAGATCGATAACCGGAATGATTTGTCCGCGGATGTTCACCATGCCGAGCATCGGGGGTTTCATGCCCGCCGCCTTGGTTAACGACGGCATCGGCACGATTTCGCGCAGCTTGAACACATTAATGCCGAACAACTCGGATTTTCCTTCATGCTCGGTGTTTCCCAATCGGAACAATAACAATTCAAACTTGTTGGCCGAGGTGAGATTTGTCCTTTCATCGATTTCTTTTTGAAAATTATCCATGCTTGCCTCAATACGAATAATAATGATGGGCCTAACCAAACGACATTCATGATGCGAGCAAAGAAGGCCCAACATCTCCTTTTCACACGGTACGCGCTTGACTGCGCGCTTCAGATCGCTCTTGCCGACGCTCCATTTGCAGAAAGAGAAAATAGCGGTCCAATTTATCTATTTTCGACCTGTCGGATTTAAAGTTTAGTGAAATGTTGTGTAGAGACGCTTAATTAGCATATAGCCGTCATCTTTCAAGTTGCCGGTGCGCTGGCTGCGTTACTCGGCCCGTCCATGGGCCTCGCCCCTTCGGGGCCAGCGCAAGCGCTGTGCAAAACGCCATGCGTTTTGTCCCTCAACTCGACATCTATTGGGTATAAAGCTGGCGGATAATCGCGTAATAGCCGTCCGCCGCGCGCGTAAGTTGTTCGACCTCAATATACTCGTCAATCACATGGGCCAGATTTTCGCGCGACGGACCGAATCCGATCGTCGCAATCTCCGCCTCTCCGGCGTAGTGGCTGCCGTTGGTGCAAAACGAATAGGTCGACACCTGCGGCGAACGTCCCAGTTGCGTCAGCACGGTCAGCGCCGCATCGACCAGCGGGTGCCGTCGGTCCGTGATCCAGCCGGGAAAGAAACGTTTCCCCTCGATGATATTGCCGGTGTAACAGGTCTCCTGTCCCTCTGCGTATGAAACACGGGCGCGGAACTGCGGATCTTCGGCGCTGAGTTTTGCCAGCAATGCGCGTAGCGGCGCCAGTACGCTCTCTTCCGTTTCCCCCACCAGTAAACGACGGTCGGCCGTCGCCCGGCAATAATCGGGAACCACCGACGCGCCGGGATAAGGCGAGGACTTGATATCGGTGATCTCCAGAATTCCTTTCCCTAATTGCGGATGTTGCGGCGCGGTCAGCGCTTGTAAGCGGTTAATCAGTCTGCTCATGTGATACACCGCATTGATTCCTTTCTCGGGATTGGCCGAGTGCGCCGGTTTGCCGAAAGTTTCGAAGACAATCTCCGCCCGCCCCCGCTGCCCGACGTTGACATTCAACGCCGACGCCTCGCCGATAATCACCATGTCAGGTTGGTAACGCGCGCTGATCGCCCGCGCCGCGACGCCTTCGAAACACTCTTCATGCACCACGCAGGCGACATAAATCGCGCCGCGAAAATTCCGCTGATGATCCTCGGCGAAAAATCCCACGGCGGCGATCATGGCGGCGACCGCCCCTTTCATGTCGGACGTGCCGCGGCCATACATTTTCCCGTCACGGATCTCCGCGCCCCACGGCGCCTGCCGCCACTGGCTTTCATCCACCGGCACCGTATCGATATGGCCGTCAAGCAGCAGCGTCTTCCCCGGCTGCTTGCCGATAATACCGCCGACGATATTGCCGAAATCATCGATGTGAATCTCATCAAACCGGAAGTGCTCCATGATGCGGCGAATCTCATCCACCACCGGCGCTTCATGACCGGAATAGCTCTTTTGCCGCACCAGGGACTGGCAGTATTCAATCACTTGCTGATGACGTTTCTCAGTTAACATGTCTGGTATTCCCCGAAATCTATCTATTTAATGCGTTTGCTGACAAAGACCGGTGAGCGGCGATAAGTTGGTCAACGGTCTGATTTGATTTGTTTTTGCCACGGCGGGTCTGGCGAGCGTTTATTGCGCCGCTTTTATTTTTTATCCCGCAAAACTGGGCTCTTTGCCGCCCCAGACCACATCGAGATAATGTTCCGGATCGGTATCGCCCTCGGTACTGATGAGCAGAACTCTGGCGCTGTCGTTCAGTCCTAACCGCTCGCGCAGTTCGGCCAACCTGGGCGAGCGCATAATCAGCGCCAGCGCCCCGGCGGTGACCGCGCCGGATTCGCCGGAAATAACCTGACGATCGCCGGGCAGCGGATGTCCCAGCATACGCATCCCGTGCGCAGCGACGTAGTCGGGACAAGACAGGAAGCTGTGGGAGTAATCACGCAGCAGACCCCACCCCAGTTGATTGGCCTCGCCGCAGGCCAGTCCCGCCATGATGGTTTGCAGCATGCCATCCACGACCACGGCGCTGCCGGATTGTCCTTCGGCCGAACGGCGCAGACAATCCGCCTGATCGGATTCCACCACGATCACGCGCGGCGCCTGCTCGCCCCAGAGGGCGCGAAAAACGCCCTGCACCATGCCGGCAAACGCGCCGACGCCCGCCTGAACAAAAACGTGGGTCGGCCGTTGCTGCGCCAGCCGATCGCAGGCTTCCAGCAGCAGCGTGCCGTAGCCCTGCATAATCCAGCGCGGCACATCCTCATAACCTTCCCAGGCGGTATCCTGCAACACCACCCAGCCGCCTTCGGCCGCGCGTTGCGCCGTCATTCTTACCGCTTCGTCATAATTCATATCGACGATAGACGCCTGCGCCCCTTCACGCCGGATGGCCGCCAGTCGTTGCGCAGACGAACCCCGCGGCATGTAAATCACCGCTTTTTGTCCGAGCTGGCGCGCCATCCATGCCACGCCGCGCCCGTGGTTGCCGTCCGTGGTGGTGGCGAAGGTGACGGGAGGAATACGCCGCTTCACTTCCTCGCTCACCATCGCCGGAAATGGCAGCGTGCTTAAGGGTTGCCCCAGCGCGCCGGCGACATATTTCGCCATGGCGAAGGACGCGCCCAGCACCTTGAAAGCATTCAGGCCGAAGCGCTGCGATTCATCCTTGACGAAGATCGCCCCCAGCCCAAGGCGATCCGCTAACTGCGTCAGTTCCACCAGCGGCGTTTCCTGATAACCGGGAATGGTGCGATGAAACTGGCGCGCCTCTTCCAGCGCCTCGCGCCGGAAGTCGGCGGTGCTGGCGGCGGGATGGCGGGAAAAGTCCGTATCATTAATGAAATACTGAATAGAATTGGTCATAACGCGGTATAAATCCGTAATCAAAAGGGTGAACACCAGCCGGCAGGCGACGCGGCGGATGAAAAAAACCGCCGGCAAGGCGCGCCGGGCCAGAGGACGTCTGATCAGTCGGCGTGCCGATAAACCCGACGCAGGAAATTTTTGGTGCGCTCCTGCTGCGGCGCGGTGAAGAGCTGTTCCGGATGGCCCTGTTCCACGACAACGCCATGATCCATAAACAGCACCCGATCCCCCACTTCACGGGCAAAGGCCATTTCATGGGTGACGACCAGCATGGTCATTCCCTCATCGGCCAGCCCTTTCATCACCGACAGCACTTCATCAACCAATTCCGGGTCGAGTGCGGAAGTCGGCTCGTCGAACAGCATAATTCTGGGATTCATCGCCAGCGATCGGGCTATCGCGGCGCGCTGTTGCTGCCCGCCGGACAGCTCGCGCGGATAGCTTTCGATTTTCTGTTTCAATCCGACCCGCTCCAGCAGTTGAACCGCCTGAGTCCTGGCCTGATCGCGCGGCATTTTTTTGACGATCATCGGTGCGGCCATCACGTTTTCCAGCACCGTTTTATGCGGAAACAGATTAAAACGCTGAAACACCATGCCCACATGCATCCGCAGATAACGGAGGTCGGCTTTATCATGCACTTCGTTGTTATCAAAAATGATATTCCCGCTCTGAATGGTCTCCAGATGGTTGATGCAGCGTAACACCGTACTCTTGCCGGAGCCGCTCGGGCCGATAATCACCACTTTCTCACCGGGCTTGACCAGCAGATGAAAGTTTTTTAACACCTCGACATCGCCGAAACTTTTACCGACGTTGTGCATTTCAAGGATATAACCGCTCATGATCTCGCCATCCTTTTTTCCAGCCAGGCTGCTATCAGCATGAAAAACGTATTCATGATGAGATAAAGGGCGGCAACCGTGGTGTAGACCTCAAAAGATCGGAAGGTTGCCGAGTTAATCCGATCGGCGACATGAAACAGCTCGGCGATCGTGACCAGCGAAACAATGGACGAATTTTTCAACGTCATAATGAACTGGTTCACCAGCGCGGGAACGCAGAACTTAATGGCCTGCGGGGCAATGATATGGAACATCGACTGTCCCCCGTTCATGCCCAATGACGCCGCCGCTTCCGCCTGTCCCTTATCCACCGACTGTATGCCGCCGCGGATAATTTCCGTGATGTAAGCGCCGGCGTTAATCCCCAATCCGAGAATGCCGGCCTCCATACTGCCCATAGGCAGGCCGATGGCCGCCAGACCAAAATACAGAATAAATAACTGCACCAGGAACGGCGTCCCACGCACTACCCAGACATAGAGAAATGCGGGCCAGCGTAATAACGGATTACGTGATAACCGGCAAAGCGCACCGATAATCCCTGATGCCATTCCCAACAGGAGCGCGCAAGCAGATACCTGTAGCGTCACCACGCAACCATCCAACAGCAGTGGCAACTTACTCAGAACCACACCATAGTTAAGATCGATGCTCATCATCTAAATCGCCTTATGATTACTTGCCGATGATCCATTTGTTGTACAGCGCGTCCAGTTCGCCGCTTGCCCGCATTTCATTGATGACGGTATTCACCAGCGTAACCAACCGGCTATCGCCCTTTTTGATGGCAATCCCCAGAGAGGCTTCGGTAAAGGGCTGGCCGACCACTTTGACGTTATCAAAAACCTTGTTCAGCTCCATTTGATTGAGCAGGTCGTTAATACCGGCATCAATGCGCCCGGAGGTTAAGTCCAGCGTCTGCGCGCTGGTATCCTGATAGGCTTTGATAGTGAACGGCGTGGTCTCGCTCAGTTTGCGGGCCACCTGCTCGCTGGTTGCGCCCGCTTTGGCGCCGACGGTCAACCCTTTCAAATCTTCCGGACGGGTAATGGCGTTATTGGTTTTCTTCACCACCAGCACCATGCCGGTTTTTAAATAAGGTTCGGAAAAGTCGACCACCTTTTTACGTTCATCGTTGATATACATAGCGGCAATCACAATATCCGCGTGACCGCTCTGTACCGACGGGATCAGCGAGGTAAATTGCATATCTTTAATTTTCAGTTTGACCCCTAATTTCTCCGCGATCTTTTTGGCGATATCAATGTCATAACCTACCATCTGATTATTATCGTCATAATATTCGAACGGGCGATAATTACCGGTCGCAACAATCAATTCTCCGCGCGCCTTTATTTTATCGATAGTGGAATCATCGGCCTGGGCCGCCATACTCATACCAACGCCAAACAGGATAGTCATGGCGCAAAGACATTTTTTAACAAAAATATTCATGATTTACCTCATCAGTAAAAAAACAATAAAGCCCCTGGTGTTGAGAAATTCATCAACTATTTATTTAAAAAAATGATTAGATAGTCCCAATAGGTAATGGGTTTAATTGATTATCATTTAGCAATGAAATGACGGCGTTGACCGTCGGCATCCAACGTTTCTCCTTTATATTGCGTAATAGGACCATAAGCAGCGGGCTGCCGGTGAATATCAAAATTGAAGGTGGTCTTTTTATATTTTTGGCAAAAATCCAAATCGCAATGCGCAATCGCCACTTCATCGCCTTTGGTAATACAGGCAGCAACCACTTCTCCCGATGGCGCGATAATGCAGCTCCCGCCGATCTGCTCGATTCCCTCTTCGCAACCGGCTTTAGCCACTCCGACAACCCAGGTGCCATTCTGGTAGGCGCCCGCCTGTAGCGAGAGCTGATTATGAAACAGCGATAAATCATCATGTTCCGGCGCGGGCGCGTTATGTACCGGCGTGTTGTAGCCAATCAGCACCATCTCCACGCCCTGTAACCCCATCACACGATAGGTTTCCGCCCAGCGTCGATCGTTACAGATCGCCATGCCGAAAATGCCGCCGAAGGCGGGATAAACGTCGAAACGATTTCCCGGCGCAAAATAGCGCTTCTCCAGATGCTGGAATGCCCGCCAGGGTTCATTTTCCCGATGCCCCGGTAAATGCACCTTGTGGTATTTACCAATAATCTCGCCCGTTTTATCCACCAGAATAGCGGTGTTGTAATGTTTAACCTGCCCGTCTTCGTATGCTAATTCCGCATAGCCAAGATAAAATCCTATTTTCATCGACTTTGCCAAATCAAACAGCGGCTGCGTCGCCGAATTCGGCATGGCGGTTTCAAACCATTCATCAATAATATTCTGATCTTCAATATACCAACGGGGGAAAAACGTGGTTAACGCCAGTTCAGGATAAACAATAATATCCGCGCCCAAACTTTTCGCTTCGCGCATCATTGCCATCAGACGCGCGACGACATCTTCTCTGCTATCTGTTCTATTAACCGGACCTAATTGACCCATAGCCACATTGACATAACGGGGCATAATTTACTCTCCTGTATTTCAAACCTGTTCATCATTATTAATAAATAGATCACCGGTCATTTGATGTATTCTTTCGATTTCCTGCATTCTTTCCTTTGCTTTTTGCGGATGTTGTAATGCCAGTTCGCCGGCCAGAAAATTAATCATACTGATGCCGACCGTATAAGAATCGAAAATCGTTCGGCTGGCGGTATGACAGGCCAACACCACGTCCACCTGCGCATTCAGTGAAGAAATCAATCTATCGCATAAACAGATCATTTTGATGTTTCTGCTTTTGGCGACGTTGACAATTTTATCCAGCATGTTGACGCGTCTGGGGAAATCCACCACCAGCATGACATCGTCCGCGTGCAGATCGGCCAGGTTATCGACAAAACGACCGGCGCTGTCGTTGACCAGGCGAACATCAGGGCAGATATTGGAAAAAATCGACAACGCATAATAGGCGGAGATATAACTGTTTCTGAATCCGGTGATCCAGATACGGCGGGCGCCCCCCAGCAGTTCCACCGCTTGGGTCAGATTATCGGCGAACACGCTATCCAGCGCGTTATCAATATTTTTCTTGTCCGTTTCAACGTGCGCCGCCAGACGCTCATAAGTATCCGCCGCGCCCGGCGCCGTATTCTCAAGATGGGTCAGCGGTGATTTACCGGTGACCATCGCGGGCCTGAATGTGCGGCGAAAATGATTAAAATCGGTAAAGCCGAGATGACGAAAACAGCGCGCCGCCGTCGATTTTGACACGCCGGCCTGCTTGGCCAACTCGGTTGCGCTATAGCTGGCGAGGTTGTGCTGATAGCGCAGCAGAACCGTAACGAATTTTTTCTCGGCCGGAGAAAGCATCGGATGGATCTGACGGATCAGATCCTGTAGCTCGCCGATGGCTTCCGCCGAATGGTTATCTGAATAGCTGGACATGGTCGTTAGCCTCTTTGGCACCATTGTTTCTTGAAAAAACAAATCATGAAACAGATGAACCAATAAAAGCAATTAACGGGCCATATAGAAAAATAAATATATAAGATACTAATAAATAAATATTTTATTTTTAACGTCGCTAAAAGAGATGCGGTTTAACGCCGCACTGCCCCATAAAAACGCATTCATCGCACCACAATGGGGCGTCGATGCTCACCTCTGGCGCCAGCGTCAAACGCCCCCGCATGTTTCAGCGCCGTGTCAACATCAGGGGGGAATGATCAAAAATCGGGGATATCTTTATCATTCGCGATGACTCAGACATCCTTTTCCTTATTTTTCAAAATAGCTTTCACGCTATCCACGTAAAGCAGGTTTTGCTTATCCGTTTCCCCGCTGGCGGCGGTGGTCAGCGTACTGTTTCCCGATTCGCCGTGCAGCGCCACCTGCTGACCCGCTACTGGTTCACCTGAACCGACCCACGCCATTTGCGGCTGAAGTTCATAATCCCCCTGCTGGTACTGATTAAACATCTGGCTGGCGCTTTGCCCGCTGAACTTCTGCCACACCGCCGCCCGCTGAATGATTTTGTCCGGCGCGCCGCTTTCCACTTCGCCATTCCCGATCCGCAGGTAGCCGCCGCCGCTGCTCAGGATGATTTCTTTTTTCGCGCTGATGATGATTCGGCCTTCACTGCTTCTTATCTGCACATCTTTCAAGGCATCTAACGCCATTTCATCGCCCTGCGCCTGCAACTCCACTTTGCCTCTGGCGGCAAATAACTTCATGCCCGCTTTCTGCGCATACAGGCTTATCCGTTCGCCCGCCGCCACGGTGAACTTTTTCAGTACGCTCATATCGGTACTACCGCCGCTGGTAACCGTCACGTTTTCACCTGCCGAGATCTGTAGATTTTTAGGCGTCACCTGTGCTATCCCTTCCGGGGCCGATAGCACTATCGCCTGCTGTTTCAGCGCGTCCAGCGTTTCCGTCAACAGCGCCTTTTGCCGCTCCACATCCGCCAGTTCCGCTTGCGCCGTTTCCGCCGCCGCACGCAACGATTCAGCCTGATGCAACGCCTGCTCCAGTTGCGCTATTGCTTCCTTCATATCCAACTGAGCGGAGCTGGCGCGTTCCCGTTTCTCCGCGCTAATGAACAGCCCTTTCCCCGCCCGTATCGCGCCCCACTGGTCGGTGCGCAGCTCAAACCCTTCGCCCCGCCGCTGACGGCTGCCGTCCACCAGATGCCCCAGGTTCAGCTGCGACTTGCCGCCGTACTCGGTCGACAGCTTGATATGCTCTTTGCCCCGCTCGTCCTCCATCCGCAGCTTGTTGTTCGCCGGCGTGCGGATGACGTTGCGCTTGTTGTTCGCCTGCGTTACGTGGTCCGGGTGCCTGGAATCGTGCAGCGCATACGCAATGTACGGCCGGTCCGGGTTGCCCTCCCCGAACGCTATCGCCACCTCCGTTCCCGCTATCAGCGGCAGGTGCATGCCGTAGGTGTCCCCGCTGTACGGCTTCGCCAGCCGCACCCACAGGCTTTCATAACCCGTCTTCCAGTTGTCCAGGTCGAAGTCGAACTTCACCCGGTAACGCCCCTGCTTGTCCAGATGCGCGTAAGCGTCGCCCTGCGTGATGCTCGTCACCCGCGCCGGCAGCGTTCCCGCTATCGTCGGCCGGGGTTCCGGCGTGGGACGAAAACCCACCGTCTCGCTGTACGGTATGCCGGTAAATGTCAGCGTATAGCTGCTGTCCCGCCGCGCCCCGGCGCTGACCGTGGTGATGAGCACCCCGCTGGCAAAGCTGTCCGGCGCCGCGCCGTCGATTTCCAGCATCTGCCCCGGCGTCAGCGTCAAGGCATTGCTCTCCCCGCGCAGCTGGTGTTGCTGGTTCAGCAGCCGTTCATGCCGCAGCCGCGCGTAGAAATTGCCCCCTTCCGCCGTCTCGCCTGACGAATCCTCGCCGCTTTCCCCGTCCAGCGTCAGGTAGTGGTCGCCGTAACGGTACACCTGACCGTAAGCGCCCTCCCCGCCGCCGGTCACGTCCGCCTCGGTCTGCAAGCCCTCCCCCGCCTGCCGGTAGTTGTAATCCTTCACCCGCACCGACTGGCTGACCACCTGGTGCGTCGAGTTCAGCCCCCATACCGACTCCACCCCGTTGTCGTTCATCCCCGACGGGCTGCGCAGCGGCAATCGCACGTCAAACTGGTAGAACTGCTGGTCGTCGGCGAACACCACCACCTCCCGCTTCAGCCGCGCGTCCATCTCGA